>CAISRK010000282.1 GCA_903887815.1 uncultured Bacteroidales bacterium
ATTACAGGTATCCTCCACTCAAAAAACAAATGGGCGGGTTTTACCAATGCCAAAACAGGGGATTAACCGCTGAGAAAAAGAAACACTTTGCTGTAATTCTGGTTCGGTCTTGTTTATGCCGATAAGCTGATTATCAGCACAGAAATCCCGGCATACATGGAGTAAAACAGAATTTATTTATTCTATCTTCAATTTATGGCGAAGCGTATATAATGTTGTTTAAATTTGGAAAAGTTTATGAATGCCCGACAAGTAAAATATATACCCAAAATATAACGTATGAAATACCCTGAAGTTAAAAATTATATCAACGGTGAGTTTGTTTCGTGCACCAACCAGCGGATTGATGTAGACAGCCCCTTAACAGGCGAAATTATTTCAACTGTGCCTTTGTCCTTATACAGCGACGTTGATTTAGCTGTGAAAGCAGCATTAAATGCTTTCCCAGCATGGTCGGGAATGACCTCAAAGATGCGTTCGCAGATTTTGTACACCTACAGGCAGATTGTTGAACAGAATGTTGAAAGCCTGGCTGCAGTTATCCACGACGAAAACGGGAAAACAATGGATGAAGCTATTGCTGAAGTCCGCAAAAGTATTGAGCTTACCGAATTTGCCTGTTCCATTCCGCAGATTGCAGTGGGCGATGTGCTCGAAGTAAGCCTTGGTGTGGAATGTCGCAGCGAATATGCTCCTTTGGGAGTTGTTGCCTGCATTAACCCGTTTAATTTCCCTCATATGGTTCCACATTGGACGGTACCGAATGCTATTGCGCTGGGAAATTGTATTGTCCTCAAACCTTCGGAATTAACCCCGGTTACCGCGATGAAAATGGCAGAGATGCTGAAACAGGCCGGCTTGCCCGATGGCGTTTTCAATATTGTGAACGGGGCAAAAGATGTGGTTGAAGCCATCTGCGATCACCCTGATATTAAGGCTGTTTCTTTTGTCGGATCCACGCCGGTTGCGCAAATTGTTTACCGCCGGGCTACTTCAAACCTGAAACGTTGCCTGGCGCTGGGTGGTGCCAAAAATCACCTCATTGTACTTCCCGATGCAAACCTGGAGCTTTCAGCTTCCGATATCGCTGCATCCATGTGCGGTTCGGCCGGGCAGCGCTGCATGGCTGCTTCGGTTATGATTGCCGTGGGTAATGTAAACCCTATTATCGAACAACTTTGTGTTGAAGTAAAAAAGTATATCCCGGGTAAAAAAATGCCGCCGATTATTTCGAAACTATCAAGGCAGAAACTTGTAAATTACATCACAGAAGCCGAAAACAGCGGAGCCAGGTTGCTTGTAGATGGCCGTAAATTCAGTAACGACGAAATTGTCGATGCAAACGGCTATTATTTAGGCCCGACAATTATCGACTGGCGGAATTCAGGTGCCCAAATGCCTTCGGAAGAAGTTTTCGGCCCGGTATTCGAAATTATTGCAGCAAAAAGTGTTGAAGAAGCCTTAGCTATCCAGCACGAAAGCCCCTTTGGGAACGCTGCTTCCGCTTTCACGCAGAACGGTGCTATCGCCAAAATGGTTGCTCAGAATGCAAGCGCTGGGATGATCGGTATCAATATTGGTGTTCCCGTTCCGCGCGAACCTTTCTCGTTTGGAGGCTGGAATGCCTCCAAATTCGGCGCCGGTGATATTACAGGCGCAAGCTCACTGGGTTTCTGGTCGCAACTGAAAAAAGTAACCTCCAAATGGGCTAAGCAGGAGATTACGGATTGGATGAGTTAATGTAAATGACAATTGACAGTTGACAATTGATAATTGACAATTGAGAAGAGTATAAAAGAAGTTCACTTTGAATGTAAAACTATAAGTAAAATGACTGACAGGCAACAAATTGTAAATAATAATCTGGAGTATTCATTCTTTTCGTGGTCGAAACAGGCCGGCTTGAACCCTGTGGTTGTGAAATCGGCAAAAGGAGTTTATTTCTATGATTACGACGGGAAAAAGTACATCGATTTTTCGTCGCAATTAATGAACGCTAACATTGGGCATCAGCATCCGAAGGTAATTGAAGCAATCAAAAAACAAGCTGAAGAACTCACTTTCGTGACCTGTTCGATGGCCACAAACGTGCGCGGCGATCTTGCTAAGAAACTAGCCGAAATTACTCCCGGTAGCCTGAAGAAAACCCTTTTTACGCTGGGCGGATCCGAATCTGTGGAAAATGCTGTAAAACTGGCCCGTTTATTTACAGGGCGGCATAAAATTATTTCACATTACCGGTCTTACCACGGAGCTACCTATGGAGCTGTTTCGGTAGGAGGCGATCCAAGGAAATTCCAGTTCGATAATGAAGGTGTTCCGAATATTGTTCATGTCGAAAATCCGTATTTCTATCGTTGCCCCTGGAACAGCGGTACAATCGAAGAATGCGGCGAAAGGGCAGCCGCTAACCTTGAAAGGATCATACAGTTCGAAAATCCCGGAAGTGTTGCTGCTATACTTATCGAAGGCGAATCAGGAACATCAGGGTGCATCAAGTACCCGCCATTTTATTGGAAAAAAGTAAAGGATATAGCTGACAAGTATGGAATTTTGTTAATAGACGATGAGGTGATGAGCGGGTTTGGCCGTACCGGGAAATGGTTCGGAATCGACCATCACGACGTAACTCCTGATATCATGTGCGTTGCAAAAGGACTTACTTCGGGATATGCACCACTTGGCGGAGTAATTGTAAAATCGGAAATCGCCGCCCATTTCAACGATGTTCCGCTGCCATTGGGTTTGACCTATTCGGCCCATGCACTGGGTTGCGCTACAGCCCTGGCCTGTATAAGCGTTTACGAAGAAGAAAACCTGGTCGAAAATGCTGCCCTGATGGGCAAATACATGGAAGAGAAAGTACAGAAACTGGCAGAGAAACATCCTTCCATCGGCGACTTCCGCAATACCGGCTTGCTCGGAGTAATTGAGCTGGTGAAAAACCGCGAAACTAAAGAACCGCTTACCCCTTTCAATGCTGCGGCCAAAGATATGGAGCCCACCAACCGTATGGCTGCAAAACTGCGTGAACTGGGACTTTTCACTTTCGTACGCTGGAACTGGATATTTGTTGCTCCTCCTCTGATCATTACTAAAAGCCAGATCGACGAAGGCCTTGATATTATCGAAAAAGCAATCGACATTGCTGATGAATATTACAAATAAATGGATTCAAAACTTGAGTCCACTACGAAAAGTAATTTATTGCCACCAAAGCACAAAAACACCTGATAACGCCAAATTTAATGTATTGAATATTGGTTTTTTGTGAATTTTCGTGTCTTGGTCCTGGTAGCTATCGGGATGGTGGCATGCTTTATTTTTTGGCTTTTCGATGCGGACTCAACATTTATATTTCCATTGTTCAGAACATTTGAATAGTAAAAATCACTTAAAAATTAATTGTATGTCGACACTTATAAAAAATGGCAGAATCATCACAGCAACGGATGATTATACAGCTGATATTTTTATCGAAGGGGAAACCATATCGCAAATTGGTATCAACCTTCAGGTTACTGCCGATACAGTAATTGATGCTTCAGGCAAACTGGTGATTCCCGGCGGTATTGATCCGCATGTTCACCTCGAAATGCCGTTTATGGGCGCTTTTTCGAGCGATAATTACGAAACAGGTACACTGGCGGCTCTTCATGGAGGGACAACAACTGTTATCGATTTTGTAATACAATCTCAGGGGAAATCGCTTTACGACGCTTTACGTGCCTGGCAGGGTCGGGCAAACGGAAATACATATGGTGATTATGCTTTCCATATGGCCGTTACCGATTTTAACCCTGAAACGCAGACTGAAATTCAGGATCTGATAGAGAAAGAAGGCATTTCTTCGTTCAAAACATTTATGGCTTACAAAGGCTCGCTGATGATCGACGACCGGCAGATGGTCGGCCTTATGAACGAGGTGAAGAAATACGGCGGTATTGTAACCACCCATGCTACAAACGGCGATATAATCGATTACCTGGTATCGAAAAACAAAGCCGCCGGAAATCTGTCGCCCCTTTATCATTATCTGTCGCAGCCCGAAATCACCGAATCGGAGGCTACCGGGCGGTTTATCGATATGGCCTACCAGACCGGGTCGAATGCATATATCGTTCACATGACCAGCGAAGGCGGCCTCAATAAAGTGCGCGATGCACAGAAACGAAACCAGAAAGTATTCGTCGAAACCTGTATTCAGTACCTCGTGCTGGATGCTTCAGTTTACAACCGTGGTTTCGAAAGTGCAAAATGGGTAATGAGCCCGCCGATCAGGGAGAAAAAGGACCAGGCAGCATTATGGGCTGCCATCAACCAGGGCGTTGTGCAAACGCTGGCAACCGATCACTGCCCGTTTATGTGGGACGATAAACGCAAAGGTGAAAACGATTTCACTAAAATCCCGAATGGAGCGCCCGGAATAGAACACCGCGTGGAGCTGATTTTTTCGGAAGGCGTGAACAAAGGCAAAATCAGCCTGAATAAAATGGTTGATATTGCTTCCACCTCATCGGCTAAAATATTCGGCATGTTCCCTAAAAAAGGTACAATAGCCGTTGGCAGCGATGCCGATATTGTAATCTTCAATACTTCAGCAAAGCATGTCCTGTCAGCAGCCACACATCACCATCGTTGCGATTATTCGGCTTACGAAGGGCACGAAGTAACAGGCAAAGCCGAAACGGTTCTTCTGCGCGGAAAAGTGGCAATCGACAAAGGCGAAGTGAAGATCAGCAAAGGCTATGGCGAATATATAAAAAGGGCGAAGTCTTCGAGCATCCTGTAAAAAGGTTTCTGGTCTCTACTTTCTTAACCAGTAACCAGCGCCCAGTAACCAGTAACTAACCACTAGCAACCAGCCCCCAGTAAAAAGAATATTAACAATAAAAGAAAATACCATGTCACGAAAAGTAAAATCAGGTTTGATTCAGATGTCCGTTCCTATGTCGGAAGGCGAAGGCAGCATTGTCGAAATTAAAGATGCCATGATCCAGAAACACATTCCTTTCATCGAAGCTGCCGGCAAACAAGGCGTGCAGATTCTTTGTTTACAGGAAATTTTCAATGGTCCGTATTTTTGTCCCGGCCAGGACAATGCCTGGTATGAGGCTGCCGAGCCTATTCCCGGGAAGACAACAATCCTTATGCAGGAACTCGCCAAAAAGTACAACATGGTCATTGTTGTTCCGATTTACGAGCAGGAAATGCCTGGGGTATTGTATAATACCGCGGTGGTAATTGATGCTGACGGAACAATCCTTGGAAAATACAGGAAGAATCATATACCTCATGTTGCACCCGGCTTTTTTGAGAAATACTTTTTTAAACCCGGCAACCTCGGATACCCGGTATTTCAGACCAAATACGCAAAAGTTGGGGTGTACATCTGCTACGACCGCCATTTTCCGGAAGGAGCAAGGGAATTAGGCCTGAATGGTGCCGAAATAGTTTACAATCCATCCGCTACAGTAGCCGGGCTTTCGCAGTACCTGTGGAAACTGGAGCAGCCGGCACATGCAGCCGCTAACGGATATTTTATGGGCTGTATCAACAGGGTAGGGATTGAAAAACCATGGAATATCGGCATGTTTTATGGCTCTTCCTATTTCGTTGATCCGAAAGGCCAGATCTTCTCGCAGGCATCCGAAGATAAGGACGAACTGCTCGTTGCCGAATTTGACCTGGATATGATCACCGAAGTCCGGTCGGTATGGCAGTTTTACAGGGACAGGAGGCCGGAGACGTATAAACGGATTACTGAGTTTTGAGTTGTTGCATTTTTGGGGTTGCTGAATTATAAAATTGGGTTGATAGGTTGATAGGTTGATGGGTTGATGGATTGAAGGTTTGATGGGTTGATGGGTTGATAGGTATATAGTTTGAACTCCTTTAAAATAAAAAAATGAAATATGCTTTCGAAAATCTGGAGGTATGGCAGAAGTCAAGATCTCTTGTAAAGAATGTTTATCATTTTATGGGTACCTTCCCGGAGGCGGAAAAATTTGGATTGACGAATCAGATGAGGCGGGCAAGTATTTCTGTCAGTAGTAATATTGCAGAAGGCAG
>CAISRK010000283.1 GCA_903887815.1 uncultured Bacteroidales bacterium
CCCAAAGCGATTATCCGGCTGAACCTGTTCACTGGTTCAGGGAATGGCTCAGCGACGCCATGAAATCCGGAGAGCCTGAACCTTCTGCAATGGTGCTTTCGACTGTCGCTGCTGGGCTGAGGCCATCATCGAGGGTTGTATTATTAAAATCGTTGGATGAGCAAGGATTTGTTTTTTTTACCAATTACCAGAGTCGAAAAGGAATACAAATCGGCGAAAACCCGTTTGCGGCTTTAAACTTTTTCTGGCCGCTTACCGAGAGGCAGGTTCGAATCGAAGGCAGCATTGAAAAAGTCAGCCCGCTTGAATCTGATGACTATTTCTTCTCACGCCCGGTTGAAAGCCGTATCAATGCAATTATTTCGCCCCAGAGTGAGGCAATTGATTCACGCAACATGCTTGAGCAGCAGTTTGAGAAATATCAGTCCATTCAGGGAAATGAACACCTGGCCAGGCCAGCGCATTGGGGAGGATACCGCCTGAAACCCGACCGTATAGAATTCTGGCAGGGTCGACCAGGCCGTTTGCATGACAGGATACAATACCTGATAGAAGGAAATACCTGGAAAATCAGTAGGTTAGCCCCATAAATAATGTTCAGGCTCAAAACATTATCAATCGAAACAAAGCCTATTGATGCTCCTTCCGGAGAAGGTCGTTCACGGTTTTCACAGGGTTAAAGGTGCTGATTGGAACTTCGACAAATACGGTAATCCAGTTTGCCATAGCACCATTCCACAAACCCGGAAGTTCCTGGGCTTTAAGGTCTTTTCCGTCTTTCGATTTGATCGAAATAAAACCTGTTGCAGGATCGACAAATCTCCTCAGATCAAAAACCTTGCCTTTATAATCGCGCACACCGCAAACAAGATCAACCGGGTTAAAGTGTGTCGACTTACCCAGAATTTCCTTCTGCCTTGCTTTACCCATATCAATCTGCGACGATTCAACAATCTGCAGCGAGATTTCGCCTGTTGGTTCTTTCACCCAGAAAGGTCCCCCACCGGGTTCGCCTTCGTTTTTAACCATACCGCACACTTTTATAGGCCGGTTCAGTTTCTGATGCAGGTACTCAATTTTATCTTCACGGGCCATGCTGCTGAATTCCGGATCGACCACAAAGCCAAGTTTCGATTTTATGAAACGCAACACTGAACGAATATCCTCATCATCAGGTTTATCATCGAGAACTTCGAGATGTTCGAAAACGGCATCCTGCAGTTCGAAAAGGTACCCGCCAAGAACTTTCTTGTACAGATATGTATCCGTTTTCATGCTGTCAGGGACCACATTGTCGATGTTTTTAATAAAAACAATTTCGCTTTCGCGGTCATTGAGGTTTTCGATCAATGCACCGTGCCCGCCAGGCCTGAACATAAGATGGCCGTCGGCTTCGCGCATAGGTTTGTTGTTCAGGTCCACTGCAATAGTATCAGTTGACGATTTCTGAAGTGAAAAAGTAAGTTCATAGGTCAGGTCGAACTGATCTTCGTATTTCTCTTTTACACGGTTAATTTCATCGAGAAACATATCGGCATGTTCGGGAGAAACCGTAAAATGGATTGCCGATCTTTTTTCCTTGTCCTTGCAATAGTTTGCTGCTTCAACCATATGTTCCTCAATCGACATGCGGGAACCATCAGTATAGGAATGGAACTTAAGCAGTCCTTTCGGAAGATTGGCATAATTGAGTCCAACCGGGTTCAGCAGATAGTCGATTACGATTTTATACTCATGTTTCGAAATACATTCCTGCAGGTTATAATCGTCCTTGCGCATAGTTTTAGCAAGATCGTCATAAAATGCAAAGTCATTTATTCGCTCGAAAAATTCCCTGATCATTTTTAACTTAGGCGAAGTCTGTAATTGTTTGATATCAGCTTCCGTACCATTGAAGGATCCTATAAACTCAAACAAATGTTTGAACATCCGGCTTGCAGCACCCGATGCGGGAACGAATTTCAGCACTTCGTAACGTTTTGAGTTGGAATCGTAGTAATACGATAGCTTTTTTGCGTCACGCTGATTGAAAGCCTTAATGCCATCACCAACAATTGCAGGCCTGTCGAGATCGATGAAAGGAAATCCTCTTCTGAAATTATCTATCTGATTTTCAACTACTTTAAGATCGCTTCCACGTGATTGCAATTGCTTGAGGTCGTCTTTGGTAAACATAGTGCTTGTATTTATGTGCGGTTGTCAAAGTTAACAATAATGGTTTTATGTGGAAGTATTTTTATTTAAAACCTTATTTCTTCCAGGCAACACTTTAAAATAACAAGTTATAGTGTTGATTTCGTGACACATAATCCGGTTCCAGAACTACCCCATGGTACAAAATATCCTGAGACCGTTCTGTAATGTCACAATTTTGAAATAATTCTTTTTTTGATTGTTTAACATTTCGAAAAAGTATTATCTTTGCACCCGCTTTGCCCGGGTGGTGATCCCGATAGCTATAGGGATGGTAGCCACGCCGGCATATATAAAATAGTTCTTTTAACTGCCCAGGTGGTGAAATTGGTAGACACGCCAGCTTGAGGGGCTGGTGTCCTTAAGGATGTGCAAGTTCGAGTCTTGTCCTGGGCACTCATCACACAATCGAATACCCATCTGCCCAGATGGTGAAATTGGTAGACACGCTGGTTTCAGGGACCAGTGGCCTTACGGCTGTGCAGGTTCGAGTCCTGTTCTGGGCACGAACAACAAACATAACCACTTGTAAACTAACACTTTGCAAGTGGTTTTTTGTTTTAAATTCGACAACACATACAATAATAGGATCATCGTTCATTACCCCCCTATACTCACCCTGATGCCGAATTCTACGAATTTTGCAACCGCTCGTTCAACCGATTCTGCAGCTGGTTCTTTCAGAATTTCAAAATCGCCTGCTTTCCCGAGTTTCATGTACTTATACTGAGCAATATTGTGGTAAGGCAGGAGGTTGACTTCTTTCTTTTCACCCGCAAGCGCAGCAACGAATTTGGCAGTCTCTTCTATATTCTCGTCTGTATCATTCACCCCGCCAACCAGCGGTATCCGTATTATTATTTTCGCCCCGGTACCGGCAAGTGCCTGCAGATTATGAAGGATTCTTTCGTTTCCTGCATTCGTCCATCTGCGATGAACGGCAGTATCCATCGTTTTCAGATCGTACAGGAAAAGGTCGGTTCTTTTGGCAACCTCAAGCAGTATTTTGGCGCTCACGTTGCCTGCTGTATCCAAGGCCCGGTGTATCCCGTTTTTACCGCATTCATCAAGGAGTTCGATCAGCATTTTTGCATGAACCAAAGGCTCGCCTCCCGAAAATGTAACCCCGCCGCCTGACTGATCAAAGAACGTCCTCTCTTTTTCGATGATTTCCATGATTTCATTTACCGACATCACTTTCCCCGACATTTCGATGGCTTTGGTCGGGCACACTTCGGTACATTTACCGCACAAAACACATAGATCAGGATCCGTATAAGTACCTGTATTTGTCAGGGTAATTGCATTTTCGGGACATGCCTCCACACAAGTGCCGCATCGGATGCATTTGACCGGGGAATACATTTTTTCAACTTCCGCTGAAATACTCTCTGGGTTATGGCACCAAGCGCAATGGAGGTTACATCCCTTGAAAAAGATAACCACGCGTATCCCCGGGCCATCGTTAATAGCGTAACGTTTTATATCGAAGATCAGGCTTTGGGACATGTGCTTTGTGAATGAGTTTGGGCCGGTTGTTGCATATTTGAATTTATTTTGCTGGAAGACAGAAGGCAGAAGTCAGAAGTCGGTTGTCAGAAGTCGGAAGGCAAAGGTCAGAAGACGAAAGTCTGTAGTTCGAAGACAGAAGTCGGAAGGCAGAAGAAGTTATTTGATCCAGGTATTATCAACATCCGACATCCCACATCCGACATCCGGCATTCCACATCCCTTATCCATCTAAAAAGAATCATTTTCCGTTCTTTCAATAACTTCCTGCTGAAGGTCGGCATTCATATCGTTGAAATAATCGCTGTAACCAGCCATACGCACCAACAGGTCCCTGTAATCTTCAGGATTGGCTTGTGCAGCATATAAGGTGGCTGTATCGACAATATTGAACTGAACATGGTGGCCACCAAGGGTAAAGTAACTGCGGATAAGGTGACCCAGTTTAATAATATCCTCTTCCTTACGCATCAGACCCGGCAGGAAACGCTGGTTAAGTAGAGTTCCTCCCGATTTTACATGATCCAGTTTGGTAAGTGATTTTACAACAGCCGAAGGTCCGTGGGTGTCGGCGCCATGTGAAGGTGAAGTTCCGTCGGAAATGGACTTGCCGGCCAGCCGTCCGTTTGGGCTGGCACCCATCACTTTCCCAAAATACACATGGCAGGTGGTTGAAAGCATATTCAGATGGTATTTCCCACCGGGTTTGATATTTGGTTTCCCGTCGATAGTATCAACCAGGTCGTTATAAACTTTAACTGCAATGGAATCGGCATAGTCGTCATCGTTACCGAAAAAAGGTGTACGGTTAATAATGGTCTGACGAAGTAATTCATCGCCTTCAAAATTCTTCAGCACCGCATTCAAAACCCTCTCCATGCCGAAAGTTTTATCTTCAAAAACGTGTTTTTTCAAAGCAGCCAGGCTGTCGGTCACAGTCCCTAAACCGCAGCACTGTATGTAACTTGTGTTATACCGGGGACCTCCATCGTAATAATCCCGGCCTTTACTTATGCAGTCGTCGATTACAATCGACAGGAAAGGCGCCGGGGCATATTTGGCAAACATACGGTCGATATAGTTACTGACGCGCATTTTCTGGTCAACAACAAACTGAAGCTGCCTCGCGAAAGCAGTATAAAGTTCATCATAGGATTTGAAATTAAGCGGGTCCCCTGTTTCGATGCCAACTTTTTTACCGGTAACCGGGTTTATACCATTATTAATGGTTACTTCCAGGATTTTTGGCACATTAAGGTAACCTGTAAGCAGGTAAGCCTCTTTGCCGAATGCACCCACTTCGATGCAGCCGCTGCAGCCTCCTTCGCGCGAGTCCTTCAAGGATTTGCCCTGTCGCAGCAATTCGAGAATGTAGATATCAGGATTAAAAACTGAAGGGTACCCATGTCCCTGGCGAATTACGCGCGTTGCTGCATGCAGGAACTTATCCGGCGTTTTTGCACTAATATGCACCGAGTTGCCGGGCTGAAGTATGTGCAATTCTTCAATAACCTCGAGCATGATGTATGAAACCTCGCTGGTACCATCGGTGCCATCGCCTTTCACACCGCCGATATTAATATTGGTAAAATCGTTGTAGGTTCCGCTTTCGCGGGCTGTTATTCCAACTTTGGGCGGGGCCGGATGGTTGTTTACTTTTATCCAGAAACAGGAAATCAGTTCCTTGGCTTCGTCGCGGGTGAGGGTTCCCTCTGCTATTTCCTTATAATAAAAAGGAGCCAGATGCTGATCGAAATGGCCTGGATTCATTGCATCCCAGCCATTGAGTTCGGTAATAGTTCCCAGGTGAACAAACCAATACATCTGTATAGCTTCCCACAGGTTTCGGGGAGCATAAGCCGGAACCCAACGGCAGACTTCAGCAATTTTAGTCAATTCCGCTTTCCGTTTCGGGTCATTTTCAATTAGCGCCTGTTCTTCAGCGAGTTTAGCATGCCTCTCAGCAAAAACGATTACGGCATCGCACGAAATATCCATGGCCTTCCATTGCTCGGCTTTATCGGTTGCCCCGGAATCGTTAAGGTAATCGAGAGCCGACAGGTTTGCCGCAATTTCTCGTTTAAAATCGAGCATTCCCTTGCCGTAGATTTTACCATCGAGTGAGGTATGGCCAGGTGCACGCTGCTCCATGAACTCGGTAAACAACCCGGCTTCATAGGCAGCACGCCATTCGTCGGGAACATGGTTAAAGATCCTTTCACGCTGAGTTTTGCCCTCCCAGTAGGGAATCACTTCTTTCTCGTACAGGTCAATATCCTCCTGGCTGATTGCGTAGCGCTGCATTTCGCGGGTATTCAGGACATGAAAATCCTCCACGCTGTGACAGGTGAGTTCGGGAAAGGTGGGGACACATTTCGGCCGGGGTCCGCGTTCGCCAACAATCAATTCGCCTTCGCCCAGGTAAATGATCTTCTTCCTGCAATGGTCGAGAAAATTGAGTGCCCGCAAAACCGGAACAGAATATTTTCCATAGTTTTCTTTGTAAAACCAGGTTTCGTGAAGGGCCCGTTCAATCGAAAGGGAGGGCTGCGTTTCGAAGCTCAGTTTGCGGAGTTTCTGAATACGTTCATTCATCCCTGGCCCGATTTTGTCCTTTAGGGGTTCATAAAAATTACCTTCGGCTGTTGCTGGCCGCTCAGG
>CAISRK010000284.1 GCA_903887815.1 uncultured Bacteroidales bacterium
AATAGTCAACAATTTTCACAATTACATCAGGATACATTACAACATTGACATCTTCGCCCGGAGCAATGTCTGACGAATCTTCCAATCCTGGAAAAGTCATGTCGAAACTGAAGCGGAAAATATAATTCCCGTTCATATCGGTAATTGTATCGCCCAGCAAACGCCGGTTTCCTGTTCCAGTGTATGCGCCACCGGCTAATTCAGCTGCGCTCCGGTCATATTCCTCGAATGTTAAAGTCAAATTAGAACCTGAATTGGTACGACAGCGTGAATACAAATCGCCAATATTTTTTGCCAGCTGTATTTTGTCTGAAGACAAAGCCATTGCCTGTGTTGCCAGATTTACCTGAGAAGAACGAACCAAATCAAAATTTGAAGCCGCAAAACTGGAATTCATTTCATTGGCTACTTTCGATGTGCTTTTCTTGTTGTCAGCAACAACAGCCTTGCGCGTATACTGCAGCGATGATTTAGCCTGTGTGGCTTCCTGGCTCAAATCGAAAACCATCGGTTTAAAATAAGGTTCCGGGTCGGGTGGATTTGGATTTACTTTAATTGGTGGAATTCGTTCGGGATAATACTTTTCAATATAATCGAGAATAAAAGGGTTTTTTAAAGCTTTTATCAGGCCCGGATAAGTATCGATCACAAACGGAAATCTGCGGCAAGGGTTGAATATACAAGCTCCGCTGTAAAGCGTAACATTTCCGTAAATGATAAAATCGTTGATATTGGCGTACGTTGAGCAAGTCAGGATCAGGTCATTGAAATCGGTATCGCTACCGCCACCATCATCCGACAAAATGTCAAATTCATAAAAGCTGCCGGTTTGATGTGGAAATTTCAGCTGGGTTTGTGAAGTTCGCCAACCTGTACCGGGATCGTTCTGGATAGCAATTGACCATTGATTGCCAGTAACATAAACAAATGTACCCGGCACTCCGGAATGTATTCCATTACCTGAAGCGGCTCCCTGGACAATAAAACGCTGGGGAAAAGCCGCACTTTTTGATTTTACGGTAACGGCCCAATTACCTTGCATGGAAATTATCATATATTTTCTGTTTATTTCGCCTACTCTTTACTCCGGATTTTCGGCTGTTTCCGATTATTCTACTATCAAATCATTTTTCAAACATTAGTCACGTTGGGTGCTACCGGGCAGCATCGGTATTCCTGTGACTTTTCGAGCAGTTCAATTTGTTTTTCAAGCAAATCGTTCTGTAACTTGTGATACCGCTCTCTTTCAGGTTCGCAGGTATTGCATTCGTCTAAGCAGCCTTTTACCTGAATGCCTGCAGTTGGCAAAGAGAACTCCATTTCAAAATCGAATTTCTTTTTTAACGCTTTTGATACCTCACCATTTTCATCAAGGATGCCCGTTGTTATGAGTTCTAAACGCAACTCTTTCAGGATTTCCTGATACATGGCTGGTGTGATTACAGGTTGAGTTCTTGTTAAATTACTTAGGTTCGATGGAAAAGAAATTATTTCATCAATGCTCACCAATTCATACTTTAATTCCTGTTTCTTATTCAGGCGATAAAAGATATATGACAAGGCATGGCAATTATTCTCATTGCTGAACTCACGAGATGACGATTCAAAATGATCTTCTGATTGTCCTTCTGCATGTGTCCGGGTAGCTACATTACCAATCGAGATGGAATGAGCCTGATGAGTGGCATTGACTGCCTGGGTTGCCGATGCATGCATATTGGAGCTTTGCCTGTTCAGGTAATCCAGCGTGGAAGTGCTGTTGTGATTAGTCGCCGAGGAGGTGCTGCCGTGTACTCCCGGATCAAAGGGATTCAGGCTGATGCCGCCGCCTGCCGATCCATTAAAATCCCAGTGTGTTTTATCTGTTTCAACAGAGTGCCCGGACTGGGAATTTTCCAGGTCGCTGTAATACGATTGGGTTGCTTTCATGAAATACTGCTCTTCCGACATCTGCTCGCTTCGATAGCTAAGCTGTGTTGAACTGTCATAAGTAAATGAGGTCCTTCTGTCGGAAGTGAATAATTTTACCTTTTCGCCCGGAAGCAAAGTG
>CAISRK010000285.1 GCA_903887815.1 uncultured Bacteroidales bacterium
ATGGTAACAGGGATAAAGACTTTTTCTTCTTTAGACTAGCTCTCTATTATGCCTAGCACATCAAAATATTATGTAGCCAATAATATCGTTTAATAGATTTCGTTTAGCAGGAAAATCTTACTTTTACATTCCAAAATACGAATATGACTCCCGCACAGGGCACTATGTTATCAAATATCGAATCACCTGCCGATCTTCGCAAACTATCTATTGACGATCTTCCCCAGGTGTGCAGCGATGTGCGACAGTTTATACTCGAAGTTGTTTCGCGTAACCCGGGACACCTTGGCGCCAGCTTGGGGGTAGTTGAGCTTACTACTGCTATTCATTATGCATTTAACACCCCCGACGATAAGCTGATATGGGATGTGGGCCACCAGGCCTATGCCCATAAGATACTTACCGGCAGGAAAGATATATTCTTTACCAACCGCACCTACAAAGGGATTAGTGGATTTCCACGTATGTCGGAAAGCGAATACGATGCTTTCGGTACCGGGCATTCATCAACCAGCATTTCGGCTGCGCTCGGCATGGCTGTTGCATCCGGTTTATTGGGCAATAAAAATCAGCAACATATTGCTGTTATTGGTGATGGCTCCATGACAGCCGGCATGGCCATGGAAGCCCTTAACAATGCAGGAGTTTCGAAGGCCAACCTCCTCGTAATCCTGAATGATAACGGCATTGCCATTGATAAAAATGTGGGAGGCCTTTCAAAATACCTGACTAATATTACCACATCACGGGCATACAACAGGTTGAAAGATAAAATCTGGTGGCTTATGGGTGGTAAAACCCGCTATGGAGCCAACTCACGGGCTGTTGTAAAACAGATCGGGAATGCAGTAAAAGCAACACTGTTAAAAGAAAGCAATCTTTTCGAAGCTTTTGGGTTCAGGTATTTCGGGCCGGTCGACGGGCACGACGTGGTACGGCTGGTTCACCTCATGCGTGATCTGCAGAATATTCCAGGCCCCAAACTTTTGCATGTGGTCACAGTAAAAGGCAAAGGATACGAAAAAGCTGAACGCGACCAGACCTTGTTTCATGCTCCCGGGGCTTTCGATATGGAAACCGGTAAACTGAAGGAAACCCATTGCCAGAATCAGCCCCCGAAATACCAGGTTGTGTTTGGTAAAACCATCATCGAACTGGCCGAACAAAACAAAAAAATTGTTGGTGTAACTCCTGCTATGCCTACGGGCTGTTCGCTTAACCTGATGATGGCTAAAATGCCTGACCGGGCTTTCGATGTTGGGATAGCCGAACAACATGCCGTTACGTTCTCAGCTGGAATGGCAGCGAGTGGACTAGTTCCGTTCTGCAATATTTATTCCAGTTTTATGCAACGCTCGTACGACCAGCTTATACACGATGTAGCCCTGCAAAACCTACATGTTGTCTTCTGCCTCGACCGTGGAGGCCTTGTAGGTGAAGACGGTGCAACCCATCACGGGGTTTACGATCTTGCTTACCTGCGCGCTATACCCAATATGACCATCTGCTCTCCGATGAACGAGGAAGAGATGCGTAACATGATGTATACTGCACAACTCGACGAAATGGGTCCATGGGCAATCCGGTATCCCCGCGGACGCGGCGTGATGCCCCAGTGGAAAACAGATTTCGCTTCTTTAAAGCCTGGTAAAGGGCGGCAAATTCGCGAAGGAGAAAAAATTGCAATTGTTTCGATTGGTCATATTGGAAATGTTGCTCTCGAAGCTTGTTTAAGATTTGCCGGCGAAGGCACTGAAATTGCTCTTTTCGACATACGATTCCTTAAACCTCTTGATGAGGAATTACTTCATACCGTTTTCAAACGATTTAATAAAATTATTACTATCGAAGATGGTTCTATTATAGGAGGCCTGGGCACTGCAGTAACTGAATTTGCCAACGATAATGGTTATCATAATGCCGCTATAATTCGCATGGGTATTCCTGACAGGTTTATAGGGCAGGGTACCCTCGAAGAACTGCATCACGAATGCGGAATAGATTCAGAAGGCATAATTGAAACTGCCAGAAAACTGCTAAAAGACTGATCATCTGGCAGAAAATATATTTTATTTTTAGTCTGCCTATTTAAAAAAGGCAATTGTTCCTTAAATTTGTATTCAATACAAGAAACTGATTAACACATTCGAACCTTCTGGCTGAGCTGATGTTATAATACTGTTTCCTGTAGGGAAACCTGAATTGAATATTAACCTATTAAATCCTATAAGTATGAAAACCCGATTCACTTGGATTACCCTGATGGTTTTACTGGTTGGTGGCTCCCTGTTCACCCTGATGACTTCCTGCGACAAGTTGCAAAACGCTGCCGATTTTAAGGTCAAATATAAATTACCAAACCGCACCTTTACAATCGATTCGCTTAACCATTTAAAAACCGAACAATTACTTTATTCGCATTCGTATACAGCAAATATTGACAGTATACTGGGTGCCAACAACGGATTACTGGGTAATGCCAGTTTCTATCTCCTGCAGATGAGCGTTGTCTCTCCCGATTGGGTCACACTCGACTGGCTGACTTCGGCAAGAATAACCATTACGCCAACCGGGGGTGCACCAATTGAAGTTGCTACTACTACCAGCGTGAATCCGATTACCCGCATTGTTAACTTTGAAGTGAAAAATATTGATGTTGCTTCGGCCATCACAGGACCTTTTGTCGTAAATCTCTATGGCAATCTGAGCGGGCCAATTCCGAGCGGTTCAATACAGATGTTGCTCCAAAGCGGGATTGAAATAACGGTTAGCCCTTTATAAGAGTTTGTTTTATGCCAGATAATGGCTTTTGACCCTATTCATTCAACCTATGAAAGAAGCGCTTGTAATCAGGCGCTTTTTTTGCGTCCGGCTTAGAATTAATACCCGGTTTATTTACTACTATCCTTTTCTTATGCACTAAAATATTCCAGGATTACCTGTACACTGATTTTGTCCATTATAGTGAAAATGAACCGATTTCATTCTGCAATTTTTTTCAAAAACCTGCATCTCACATATTTTTCGGCCCGAAAAAAAGCTCTTATGGCAGTACTTCAACTTTTTAACCCCATTGATTTGCATTCATGACAAAGTCTTATTCAACGGCTAATTCTCATACTGAAACATGATTTATCCGAGTGTAATCGGAAAGACAAATTATTTTTTCATTAATTTATATCTATATATGAACTTTTATGTATATATTTGAAATACATCTAACCTAACATCAACTAAATCATAGAAAGCATGAAAAAAGTACTACTATTTTTGATTTTGATTCATAGTGTAAATGTCCTTTTTGCACAAAATGTGCTCAAGGGGAAAGTAATGGATGAACAAAAACAAGCTATCACAGGAGTGAGTGTTTATGAAAAAGGTACTACTAACGGTGTATTTACTGATTCAGATGGTAATTATTCTGTTCGTTACACTAATGAAAACTCTATTATAGTATTCAGTTTTGTGGGGTTAGTTACCCAGGAAATTCCTGTAGGCAAACAAACTGTATTGGATGTCACTATGGCGAGCAACAATATACTGGATAAAGTTGAGATTGTTGGCTCTCGCCGTCCGAACCGTACTTCTGTGGAGAGTATTGTCCCGGTTGACATTATTGAAGTTTCCCGATTACTCTCAACCCTTGGCCAGCCGGATGTAAACCAGATGCTTCAGTATGTGGCACCTTCATTCAATTCGAACAAACAATCCGGAGCCGATGGTGCCGATCATATTGACCCAGCCACCTTGCGCGGTCTCGGTCCCGATCAGACCCTGGTTCTTATCAATGGCAAACGCCGGCACCAGTCTTCCCTTATAAATATTTTCGGTTCGCGTGGCAGAGGCAATACCGGAACCGACTTAAATTCGATTCCAATTTCGGCTATCGACCGCATAGAAATTTTACGCGATGGGGCAGCAGCTCAATATGGATCGGATGCTATTGCCGGGGTTATAAATATTGTTTTAAAATCGAATACCGACGAATTTACAGGCAGTCTAACAACCGGTATGCGTAATGCCACGCCACCAAGCGAATACAATGTGCTGCCTGAACCTAAAAAAACCGATGGCCAGCTTACACAATTCAACGGAAATTACGGAACCAAAATCGGCGAAAAAGGGTTTGTTAACATGACGCTTGATTATGCTAAACTTGATCATACTTTCCGCCGTGCCGACCCGTCCAAATTTGAAAACGGGGTTTACCGTAATAAATTCGGCGATGCTTCATCCGAAAGTTTTGGTACGTATTTCAACTCTTCATTCAGCGCCGGGAAAAAGACTGAGTTTTACATGTTTGGAGGTTACAATTACCGGTTTACGGATGCTTTTGCTTTCAGCCGTGCAGCTGATGAAGAAAGGAATGTAGTAGAAATATATCCTAACGGATTCGATCCTCAGATTCAGTCCGTTATTACTGACAAATCTCTTTCGGTCGGGATGAAAACATTAATAAACGGGTTTAAAGTGGATTTCAATAATACATTCGGAGGCAATATTCTTCAATATAAGGTCGACAATACCCTGAATTCCTCTCTTTTGACCAAATCGCCTACCCGATTTAATGCAGGTGGTTTTTCGTTATCCCAGAATACTACAGTATTGGACTTATCAAGGCTGTTTCCCTCCGTTGCTAAAGGATTAAATTTAGCCTTCGGGGCTGAGTACCGTGTGGAAAACTACCAGATTGTTGCAGGTGAAGAAGGTTCATACAAGACTTATGGCGGTCCTCCGATTTTTTCAATCGATACAACCTTCGAAGGATCAGCAATAGCAAGTATCGATACCACTTTCCGTCCGGGCGGGTCGCAGGGATTCCCTGGTTTCCAACCCAGCAATGAGCTCAAGGAATCGCGCAGCAATTTTGGAACCTATGTTGACCTTGAACTGGACGTAACAAAGAAATTGGTTGTTAGTGCAGCTGCACGCATGGAACAATACAGCGATTTCGGAAATACATTAAACTGGAAATTTGCTGCCCGTTATAAAGTGTCTGATGCCTTCTCGCTGCGAGGTTCGGTCAGTTCCGGTTTCAGGGCACCCTCACTCGCTCAAATGTATTTCAATACTACCTTCACCGATATTGTTGCCGGAAAGGCTATTGATAAAATTATAGCTAAAAACAACAGCCCTATAACCCGAGCTTTAGGTATTCCGGAATTAAAACAGGAGATTTCCGTAAATGCAGGTTTTGGATTTACTGCCAAAGTCGGCGCCCTAGCTCTGACTGTTGATGCATACTATGTTCAGGTTAAAGACAGAATTGTACTTACCGGATCATTTTACAGCGACGATGACGTAATCGGACAGGAACTGCAGAACCTGAATATTGGTGCTGCCCAGTTCTTTACAAATGCTGTGAATACAACATCCAAAGGAGTTGATGCTATCGTGTCGTATGATATCCTTTTCCCTGGGCATCAGACCCTTAAATTTTCGTTTGCCGGCAATTTCAATAATATGGTCATAGATAATATTTACACTAATGACAAATTGAAGGGAAAAGAGAATGTTTACTTCGGGCTTCGCGAACAATATTTCCTGCTTGCTTCAGCACCCAAAAGCAAATTTAATTTCGGAATTGATTATTCAAAAGAAAATTTCTTTGCCAATCTTAAGTTTACCCGGTTCGGCAAAGTTGAACTGATAAACTGGAACGATAATGGCGATAATATAGTAGATCCTGGTGAATTAGACACCTACAATTCAAAGGTTACCACCGATTTATCGGTTGGATATAACATGAAAAACTTCACCTTCACTATTGGTGGGGTTAATCTTTTGAATGCTTATCCCGACAAACACGACCCGGCTTCGACAGAATCAGGGGGTATATGGGATTGTGTGCAAATGGGATTCAGCGGCGCCCTGTATTTTGCAAAAGTCGGTTTTAAATTTTAATG
>CAISRK010000286.1 GCA_903887815.1 uncultured Bacteroidales bacterium
AGGAATAAAAAGATAAAATTTAGATAGGTTCTAAATAAGGCTGCTCAACACCATTGTCGTTCAATTGGAGTAATTTTGATCTATACTTAAAGCACTGATATCTGCTCAAACGAATTGAATTTTAACCAGCACATGAATAAAACAGCACACAGAATATATCTTTTCGTGTTATCGCTTATAGTGATTGTGGTTTTTGCGGCAATTACCTACAAGGGGTACACATATTACAAAATAAGCCTCGAAGAACGTTTTTTTCATCCTGATCATACCCTGCTTAAACCCAGTGGCATATGGGGTCATGGCATGGGGATTATTGGGTCATTGTTTATGATTCTAGGCGTCCTGTTATACATGTTCCGTAAAAGGTACCGTATATTTTCCCGATGGGGAGTACTAAAACACTGGCTCGAATTCCATATTTTCCTGTGTACACTCGGTCCGATTCTGGTGCTTTTTCATACTTCATTTAAATTTGGCGGAATTGTGGCTATAAGTTTCTGGAGTATGGTCGCCGTTTTCCTGAGCGGAATTGTGGGCCGGTTTATTTATATACAAATACCCCGATCCATCGAAGGCCGCGAATTAAGCCTTAATGAAGTGCGCGATATGAAAGGAGATATAGGCAAAACACTCACCACTTCAGTACAACTTGACGAAGAAAGTTACAGGATTATTGTTGATTCAACTAAATCAAAAGCCGGACTTTATAGCAGCAACTTCATAGTGCGCTATTTTCGCACAAAGGCCGAAAACCGTAAAACACTTGCAACCGTTAAGTCCGTTCTGAAAAACAAAAACTTGTCCAGGGCACAAAAATCGGAAGTGCTAAGCCTGGTAAAAAACGAAATGTCGCTTAATAGCAGGATTGAACGGCTGGTTTTAATGCAGAACTTATTCAAATACTGGCATGTGGCACATTTGCCATTTGCCCTTGTTATGCTGGTAATAATGATAATTCATGTGGCCGTTACAATTGTATTTGGTTACAGATGGGTTTTTTAATATGAACGAAATACTTTTGGAGCAAGTTGTAATTTATTCCGTGGTAATCCTGTTTTGCCTCGCTATTGTTTTTATATACCTGCGCAAGCAGAAACGGAATTCGAAACGGGTTGAAGAGAAAATTGTAATTGCAAAGCGCGACGGGATGTATGAACCCGTATCGCTGCACCCTGTAATTGATGAAAATAGCTGCATTCGTACCGGAGCATGTGTAGCAGCATGCCCCGAACATGATATTCTCGGAATTAAGGATGGAAAAGCTGTAACCATAAATGCCTCGAAATGTATAGGTCACGGCGCCTGTTTTCATGCATGTCCCACACAGGCAATTACACTCTGTATCGGCACCGAAAAGCGCGGTGTTGAGCTGCCACATGTTAACCAGAATTTCGAAACCAATGTGGATGGAATTTTTATTGCCGGTGAACTGGGTGGTATGGGACTGATAAAAAATGCTGTTGAGCAGGGGAAACAAGCCGTTGACAATATTGTAAAATCACTCCGTAAAACCCACGAAGCCACCTATGATCTTGTCATCGTAGGGGCAGGGCCGGCGGGAATATCAGCCTCCCTTGCGGCTAAAAAACACAATCTTAACTTCCTCACCCTTGAACAGGATACACTTGGGGGGACAATATTTACATTTCCGCGTCAAAAAGTTGTGATGACATCCGCTATGGATCTTCCGTTGTATGGGAAAGTTAAATTATTTGAAACCAGTAAAACTGCTCTGCTCGATTTATGGCATTCGGCACTTAGCAAAAACAACATTACGGTGCGTGAAAACGCCAAAGTAGAAACTATTACTCCTGTAAACGGGCATTTTAACCTTGCATTGCTAACAGGTGAGCAAATCACGGCAAAAACTGTATTGCTTACAATTGGACGGCGCGGTACTCCGCGTAAACTTGGTGTTGAGGGCGAAATCCAGGAAAAAGTGGCATACCGGCTTCTGGAACCGGAAGATATCAAAGCAAAAAACATAATGGTTGTAGGCGGTGGCGACTCCGCAATTGAATCTGCCTTGTTGCTGGCTGATGAGAATAATGTTACCCTGTCGTACCGAGGGGAAGTTTTCAGCCGTATAAAAGCGAAAAACAGCGAAAAAATTAAGGAAGCAATTGATCAGGGCAAAATTAAACTGCTTTTTAATACAACCCCGCTATACATCAACAAGGATTCCGTAGTCCTGTCGACAAATACGGAAGGGGAAGAACTCTATATCGAGAACGACCTGGTGTATATTTTTGCCGGAGGCGAGCTTCCCACTCAATTCCTTGAGAAAGCGGGAATACGGATCACCAAAAAGTTTGGCGAAGCCATTTTGAAACACGAAGACTGAAATAGGCTTTATCCGGAATATTGAATTTAACAGCAGATTTTAGCTGTATCGAGATGTGAAGGGAGAAATGAGAGCGGAGAACCGAATATTCCGGCTCTGTCCTGATATGTTGGCCTTTCCCTGCACTGATGCAAAAACAGGCTTTATTACTTAGAAACATAAAAGTAGTTTGATTGAAATGAAATTAAAGATTGGAAATGTTATCTGTTTATTGATGTTAACTGTTCTTTACAGCCTGACATCGTATGCCCAGATTTCGCCGGGTCCATTAGCAAGGGTTCACACGCAACTCGAAGGTATGTCCAATTGCACACAATGCCATACCCTTGGCGAAAAGGTTTCGAATGCGAAATGCCTGGCTTGCCATACCGAGTTAAAAGTCCGCATCGACCAGCAAAAGGGATATCACGCTTCCGCCGAAGTAAAAGGCAAACAATGTGCTTCCTGTCATAACGACCATCACGGATTAACTTTCCAGATCGTGAGGTTCGACAAGACTAAATATAATCACAACCTTTCGGGGTATAAGTTAAGCGGTGCACATACTACGAAAAAATGCGAGGATTGTCATAAACCCGCTTTTATCACCGATGCAAAAATAAAAGCTAAAAAATTCACTTATCTTGGTTTAAAGACTGACTGTTTAAACTGTCATGCCGATTATCACCAGAAAACACTTTCGTCCGACTGCGCTTTGTGCCATATTGATACTAAATTTAAGCCGGCAGCTAAATTCAACCACAATAATGCTAAATTTAAACTGGCCGGTAAACACGAAATGGTTGCCTGTGCCGATTGCCACAAAACTTCTGTCCGCAACGGACAGAAATTCCAGGAATTTAAAGGTGTAAAAGCTACTAATTGCACCAACTGCCATAAGGATCCGCATAACAATAAGTTTGGCCAGAATTGTGCCGAATGCCATAACAACGAATCATTTGCAGCGGTTGGAGGGGTAAAGAATTTTGATCACACCAGGGCAGATTTTCAGCTTGAAGGGAAACATCTGAATGTTGTGTGTAAATCGTGTCATAAACAAAAACTTACCACGCCTTTAAATTTTACGCATTGTACCGATTGCCATGCCGATTACCACGAAAAACAATTTGCAAAAAACGGCATATCACCCGATTGTTCCGCTTGTCACACAGTAAAAGGATTCACAGAATTCTCTTATACGATCGACCAGCATAATGCCGGTGTCTTCCCGCTGAAAGGCGCACACATTGCAACGCCTTGTCTTGCCTGCCATAAAAAGCAGGAAAAATGGAAATTTAAAGAAGTGGGTAAAGTGTGTAAAGATTGTCACACGAATTTACATCAGGCTTTTATAGATGAAAAATATTACCCCGAAGCAAACTGTGAGGCTTGTCATAACCCTGACAGGTGGAATACGGTTAGCTTTGATCATAAAAAAACCAAATTTGAACTGGAAGGGGCGCATACCCGTCAAACCTGCCGCGATTGCCATTTCAATAAGGAAAAAACGGGTCACGCCAATCAGAAGTTTACGGGCTTAGCCGGCAGTTGTACCAACTGTCATAAGGATGTACATGTCGCTCAATTTGAAACCAATGGGGTTACAGATTGCAAAAAATGTCATAATTCCGATTCGTTTAAACCTGCAACTAAATTCGATCACAACACTGCCCAGTTTGTGCTCGACGGAAAACATGTAAAAGTGGCCTGTAACAGGTGTCACAAGCCTGTAGCTGACCAGGGAGTAACTTTTGTACTTTACAAAATAAAGAAATTCAAATGCGAAGACTGCCATCGATAATACTCGTGTTGTTGCTAACCATTAACCTGTCGGCACAAAAATCGCCGCATGGTGAAAGCTTTACGGCCAACTGCGACGACTGCCATAAAACAGATGGCTGGAAGGTTGATTTAAAAACAATTGACTTCAATCATAACGGAACAACATTTCCACTGGTCGGACAGCACCGCGATGTGAACTGCAAGGAGTGCCACACTTCGCTTGAGTTTGCCAAAGCTCCACTCGAATGTTTTTCCTGCCATACCGATGTGCATGAACAAACCGTCGGGAATGCCTGCGCCCGATGCCATACCCCGGTTTCGTGGGTTGTGAACAATATCACCCAGCTGCATCATCAAAGCCGGTTCCCGCTTATAGGGGCGCATACTCAGGCCGATTGTAAGGATTGTCATAAAAACCTGATTCCGTCGACACCTTCTGCCTCGAATGCATCTCGGCTTCGGTTTGATCCGCTTGGCGTTGAGTGTTACGATTGCCACAAAGGGAATTACCAGTCGGCAACCCAACCCAATCATGTAGAAGGCAAATACTCAACCAACTGCATCGATTGTCATAAAACAAATACTTTGTCCTGGAAAGGTGCCGGAATTACTCATGACTTTTTCCCACTTGAGGGAGGTCATGCTATAAGCGATTGCAAAAGGTGCCACACTTCGGGAAGTTACAGCAAAATTCCTGCCGAATGTAATTCGTGTCACCAATCCGATTATACATCGGCCGTAAACCCCAATCATACTGCACTGAATTTTTCTACCAACTGTGCTCTTTGCCATACAACAACCCCTGGCTGGAATCCGGCCGAATACAAAGATCACGATGTATTATTCCCGATTTACTCAGGCAAACATAAAGGAGAATGGAACAATTGTGCCGATTGTCACAACAACGCGGCAAACTACAAACAGTTCACCTGTATCGATTGCCATGCTCACAATAAGGGAGATACCGACAACGGGCATAAAGATGTAAGTGGTTACATTTACAATA
Source organism: uncultured Bacteroidales bacterium (assembly GCA_903887815.1). Lineage (GTDB taxonomy): Bacteria > Bacteroidota > Bacteroidia > Bacteroidales > UBA4417 > UBA4417. The sequence goes on from CAISRK010000286.1 coordinate 5,112, forward strand.
GCGAGGCTTGTTTTGCCTGCCATCCGACCGGAACCGGCGAAGGCAGTTTTGATCATAACAAATCCAGTTTCCCTTTAACCGGGGCCCATACAACAACAGCCTGTGCCGACTGTCATACAAGCGGTTATGCCGGAACTCCGAATGCCTGTGCAAGCTGTCATACTACAAATTACAATCAATCCACAAATCCAAACCACAAAACAAATGGTATCGCTAACGATTGTGCCACCTGCCATACCACTGCTCCCGGATGGAAGCCTGCCACCTACCCGGTTCATTCGAGCCTTACAGGTGTTCACATTCCTATAGCTAACGATTGTGCCAAATGTCACAACGGGAGTTATTTGGTTATTCCGAAAATCTGTTCCGATTGCCATACGCCTGATTATAACCAGGCTACAAACCCGAATCATGTTACCTCACAGTTTTCGAAAACCTGCGAAACGTGCCACTCGCAAACTGCCTGGGTGCCATCCACCTTCAATCACAACAACACCTACCCGCTTACCGGGGCACATGCTGCTATAGCTGCAAACTGCGCCCAATGCCATCCAAACGGTTATGCTAATACTCCCAATACCTGCGCCGGATGCCACCAACCCGATTACAATCAGTCAGTTAATCCCAACCACAGCGCGCTCAATATTCCTAACAATTGTGCTACCTGTCACACAACGAATCCCGGATGGCAACCAGCTACATTCGCGATTCACAATAATTATTATGTGCTGGCCGGAGCCCATATTCCGGTTGCATGCGTAACATGTCATAACGGTAACTACACCAATACCCCGAATACATGTGCCGGTTGTCATATGACCGATTATAACCAGACGACTAATCCAAAACATGCAACGGCCCAATTCCCCGTTACCTGTGCCGATTGCCACAGCCAGTCGGCATGGACGCCTTCGACCTTTAACCACGACGGGCAATATTTCCCGATTTATTCAGGTAAACACAAAGGCAAATGGAATAGTTGTGCCGACTGCCATCCAAACCCGTCGAACTATGTAGTATACACCTGTACTACTTCGTGCCATCCGCAATCATCAATGAACAGCAAACACCAGGGGGTAAGCGGTTACCAATATGTTAGCACAGCCTGTCTGAACTGCCATCCAAACGGTTCCGCTGGTAAAATGTTCGACAACATCAACTTTGACAGAAATTAAAAAAGCCCTCATGAAAAAGTTACTTCCGGTAATTCTCATCTGCTTTTTAGGCTATAGACTGTTGGCCCAGACTGCCGTTGATACCAGGGAAGGTACGATTTCGTTTATCACGTCACAGAACGTGTATGTAAAATTTGAATCCACCGAAACCATTTCGGCAGGGGATACTCTTTTTGCCAACGAATCAGGTAAAATGATTCCGGTGTTGATTGTGAAAGATCTTTCTTCTATTTCCTGTGTGTGTGTTCCGATTACGACTAGGAAATTGTCGCTTGCCGACAAAATATCGGCAAAACCGAAAGCAATACCAACCAAAAGTCCTGCTGAATCGCCTGTGACCCCGGTAGTACCTGTCTTTGTAAAAGCGGAAACGGATACTTTAAAAAAAGAAATATCAAATCAGGTTAAACAGGATATAAACGGGCGGGTTTCCATTTCTTCTTATTCGGACTTTTCGAATGTTTCCGATTTCTCACAACGGCTGAGATATACATTTTCGCTTGATGCCCAAAACATGGGTAACTCAAAATTATCAGGCGAAGCCTATATTTCGTTCGCACATAAAATTAATCAATGGAGCGAAATACAGAACAACTTTCATAACGGCTTAAAGGTTTACAGTCTTGCGTGTACGTATGCTTTCGACAAAAAAAATACTGTATGGGCCGGTCGGAAGATCAATCCGAAACTTTCCAGTGTCGGGGCCATTGACGGGATTCAGTATGAACATAAATTTAAAGCGGTTTCGGCCGGGCTTTTTGCGGGTTCCCGCCCTGATTACATGGACTATAGTTTTAATCCAAACCTACTTCAGTTTGGGGGTTATTTCGGGCACGATTATATTTCGGAAAAAGGCAGTATGCAAACTTCACTTGCTTTTATAGAGCAAATGAATCATGGAAATACTGACCGGAGATTTGCTTACCTGCAACATTCCAATTCGCTGCTGCCAAAACTGAATTTTTTCGGATCGGTCGAATTTGATTTCTATAATAAAGTCAGGAATACCCAGGACAGCACTTTAAACAAGGATAATAAGCCAAAGCTAACTAACGTATATGTTTCATTGCGCTACAAGATTATTAAGCAGGTATCCTTATCCCTTTCCTACAGCGCCAGGCAAAATATCATTTATTACGAAACCTATAAAAATATTATCGACCAGCTTCTCGAAGCAGCTACCCTGCAGGGTTATATGTTCCAGGTAAGTTACCGCCCGGGGAAAAACATTTCGGCAGGGGCGAATGCCGGTTACAGGTTCAGCAAACAGGATCCGAGGGCAAGCAAAAATTTATATGCCTATTTCACTTACAGCAATGTCCCCTGGCTTAAGGCTTCAGCAACAATCTCAGCCACTCTTTTCGAAACAGGCTATATGAACGGCAGTATATATAGCCTGGCGCTAACACGTGACCTTATACCGGGTAAATTGGACGGCGAAATCGGTTACCGGTATGTCGACTACCATTTTGTCACTTCCGAATCGCCGCTTGTTCAAAATATGGCTGAAATGAACCTGACCTGGCGGGTTATTAAAAAGCTTTCATTATCCCTCAATTTCGAAGGCACATTTGAAAAGCAGAATAATTACCAACGGGTATATGTAAATCTTACAAAACGGTTTTGAGATTAACCAAATTTGATCACGATTTTACCCCTTATGTCCAATCAAATAACCGATAATCAATCAATTATAATCTGAAAGCATCTTGCCTGACTATTAATTTCGCTTGGGCCTTTTTTTGCTTCTCCAATTGATAAGGTAAACGCCTGCAAGGATAAAACACATGCAAACCATGTGTAGAATGGTAACTTTTTCACCATAAAACAAACCCCACATTATGGCAAATATGGGTATAATATAAGTAACCGACGATGCCGCAACCGCGGATGAATACCGTATAATACTGTTCATAAGCAACATAGCCAGGGCGGAACCAACAATACCAAGCGCAGCAAGTGCCAGCAGGTGTAAAGGCCATCCCGGATTTGCAATAACCGGAGCAAAATCAGTAGTAAACAGGTATATTAATGCCGCAGGGCCAATAAATAAAAAGGAAAAAGACGTTACCTGCACTCCCGTAAGATGCGGCAGTTTTGATTTGATCTGGTTCATGCTGATGGCATAAAAAAAGGTTGCAAGCACAATGTACAGGGCATAACTGTTGACGGTTCCAAGGTGAAATCCATCTCCAGCCAGGATCAGTCCTGTTGCGCCGGCAAGCCCGATCGATAGGCCTGCAACCTGCATCCAGCGGAATGCTGTGCGGTGAAAAAGCAGGCCTACAATTAATGTAAAGACCGGGGTAAGCGAATTAAGCATTCCCGCCAGCGCACTGTCGATGCGGGTTTCGGCTTTCATAAAAAGGAATGCCGGGAAAAAACTACCGATAAACCCGGCTATCAGAATGCTTTTCAAATCTTTCCGTTGAAGTTTGTTTATTTGTTTGACCGATATTGGCAACAACACCATCGAAGCCAGGAGGATTCGTAATGCGGCAGCCTGGTCGCTGCTGAAACTCAGCATCCCGATCTTCATCAGAATGAAAGAACTACCCCAAATAAAGGCAAGTATCATTAAGATGGTAAACTGAAACCAGCGTTTCCCCCAGATCATTGATTATTGTTTTAAAGCGGAAAGATAAAGTAAAAGTTTGAACTACACGATAATTCAGGCCTGGTGAAGTTAAAACCGGGAATTGCATTCTGGATTTGTTTTATCGAAATGCTTATGAAAAAAACAGAAAAGCGGGAAAAGTATCCCGCCATCCCTTATTTGCTTATCCGAAATTCTTGTGCTCTTTTATTCTGATTCTGCGATGAAAGTTAAAGTTACTCTGCAGTGATTGGTTCAATGATAGTTGATACCTCACTTACCGAATTTGCAGGAAATCCGCCTTTCGCAGCATGTTCACGAACCATTTCTTCGTTTGGGGCCGTGTATACACAGTAAATCTTGTCAGTGGTTACATAACTATGAAGCCACTGGATCCGGGGACC
>CAISRK010000287.1 GCA_903887815.1 uncultured Bacteroidales bacterium
AAAGGATCGCGCTACCTGCTGATTGATAAAACAGATCAATATGCCAAAAAGAAAGGCGATTACCTTGTAGCACTCGATATACTGGGTGTGGCACAGGATGAACTTGTAATGGTAACGGAAGGCAGCCCTTCGCGGGAAACCGCCCTAACAACCAACAAGCCGGTCGATGCTCTGATAGTAGGAATCGTCGATCTGATTGAAGAGAATGATGTAATTATTTACAGGAAATGAGGAGGTGCGTGTGGAAGTAATCGCGTTAGGCGCTTTGGAATTCAGCAGCATAGCCATTGGAATACTGGCCCTGGATGAGATGGTGAAAATTGCCCCGGTTAAAATCATCGAAGCCAGGACCATGTGCCCGGGAAAATACCTTGTTGTTTTCAGCGGCGATGTGGCTTCAGTTGAATATTCGTTTAACAGGGGGTACGAAACCGGCAAGGATTTTATCGTCGACAGTTTGTTCCTCTCCATGATACACCCTGATGCACTTTCAGCGATAGGGAAAATTAAAAGTACCGATGTGTGGGATGCAATAGGCATTATCGAAACCCTTTCGGTAGTTTCAGGCATCGAAGCAGCCGATCGGGCAGCAAAAGTAGGCGGTGTAAAAATAATTGAAGTGAGGCTGGCAATCGGATTCGGGGGCAAATCGTATGTAAAACTACTCGGAAGCCTCGATGCCGTTCAGGCTGCAATGGAAGCCGGAACTGCAAAAGCCAGGGCGAAAGGATTGTTGTGTATGTCGACACTTATTCCCCAGCCGCACGATGAAACAAAACCTTATTTCATGCAATAGTTGTAAACTATGGATAACCTGGAAGAAAGTGTAAGGCAGATCATTGAAGAAGTCATAAGCAGCATGGACCTGAACCTGCCAAAGGATGACGGCACTAAAAATATAGGTACATTTTCCGATATCAACAGTGCAATTGATGCTGCCGATATCGCATTCAGGGAGTTTGGGAAACTTACACTCGATCTGCGTAAAAACTGCATAGCCAACATCCGTAAAATTTGCCTGGCCAATGCTGAAACGATGTCGAAAATGGCTCACCAGGAAACCGGCATGGGACGCTGGGAAGACAAACTGGTTAAAAATGAGCTTGGAATCCGCAAAACCCCGGGCACCGAGGATATTGTCCCCGAAGCTTTTTCGGACGATTACGGACTTACCCTGGTGGAACGTGCTCCCTATGGAGTAATAGGTTCTATAACACCCAGCACAAACCCTACAGTTACTATTATAAGCAATGCAATCGGGATGATAGCCGGCGGAAATTCAGTGGTTTTCAACCCGCACCCGGCAGCGAAAAAAGTCTCGGCTTTTGTTGTGAACCTGATCAATAAAGCTATTATTGAAGAAGGCGGACCGGCAAACCTGGTTTGCTGTATTACAGAACCTACAATCGAAACGGCAAAAATCCTGATGACACACCCGAAAATAGCCATCCTCGCTGTAACAGGCGGCCCGGCTGTTGTAAAAGTTGCTATGAACAGCGGTAAAAAGGTAATCGCCGCCGGCCCGGGAAATCCTCCCTGCGTGGTTGACGAAACCGCCGATCTTGCTAAAGCCAGCAGGGATATTGTGGCAGGTGCCAGTTTCGATAACAATGTTATTTGCATCTGCGAAAAGGAGATCATTGTGGTTGCTTCGGTGGCTGACAGGCTTAAAGAAGAATTAAAGAAAAATGGCGCTTATGAGTTGAACGAAGACCAGGTAAAACGTATAACGGAACTTGTTATAGCTGAGCCGGGTGGCCCGGGATGTGAAGGAGCTGCCAATAAAAATTTCGTTGGTAAAAATGCCGATTTCATTGCAAAACATATAGGGCTTATTGTTCCTCCCGATACCCGGATGCTCCTGTGCGAAGTTGGGCGTGAACATCCATTACTGTGGACCGAACAACTGATGCCTGTAATGCCACTGGTTAGGGTACAAGATGTGGATACTGCAATTGAACTTGCTGTAGAGGTTGAGCATGGCTTCAGGCATACCGCAATCATGCATTCGCTTAATATTGCCAAGTTAAGTAAAATGGCCAAAGCCATGAACTGCTCCATATTTATTAAAAACGGTCCCAGCTATGCAGGACTTGGCCAAGGAGGCGCCGGCTTTGCTTCGTTTACAATTGCAAGCCCGACAGGCGAAGGCGTTACCCGTGCACGTACATTTACCCGCGAAAGGAGATGTACCCTGGTCGATTATTTCAGGATTATCTGAGAATAGTTAACGGAAAATAGAATATAGTTAAGGGCTCTCACTTATGCATGTGACAATTGACCAGCAGCCAAAAGCCAGCAACCTGTAACCAGTAACCAGCAACTAAAATGAAACTAGGAAAAGTAACAGGAACAGTAGTCAGCACCGTAAAGACCGATTCTTTCGAAGGAATCAAGTTGATGCTGGTGCAGCCCATGAATGAAAAGCTGGAAAAGATCGGCGACCCTATTGTGGCCTTCGATACAATCCAGGCAGGTGTTGGCGACCTGGTGTATTACGAAACCAGCAAGGAAGCAGGCCGGGTACTCGAAACGATTATGAATCCCTGCGATGCCGCAATTGTCGGGATTATTGACAATATGGAAGTTGAGGACAAAAAATGATTCTTGGAAAAGTTATAGGTAATGTGGTTTCCACGGTATCGGAAACAGGGTACGGATCACGAAAAATCCTGATCGTTCAACCCATCAGTCCTTCCGGCGAGTCAAAAGGACAATGTTTGCTTGCCGTCGATACGGTACAGGCAGGTATTGGCGATACTGTGCTGGTGCTCGAAGAAGGCGGTTCGGCCAGGATGATACTCGGTGAACCTGAAACTTTTACAATAAAAGCGATTATAGCTGGTATTGTGGATCAGATAACGATGTAATTTTGCAGGCTGAATATCACATGAGAAACCGGATTTACAGGTATTGTTTGCGAAATTCAAAAAAAAACTATGGAATGAATACTGACGACCAGGTAAGGCGTATTGCAATAGGTGCCGATCACGGTTCCTTCGATGCGAAAGAAATGCTGAAAGCTTACCTCCAAACGGCTGGCTACAAAGTGGTGGATGTGGGTACCTTCAATAGCACCGAGAAAGTGGATTATCCTGATTTTGCCGTTGCCGTTTGCAAAAAAGTTGTCAGTGGCGAATGCGATCGGGGTATCATGCTCGATGCTGCCGGTATTGGTTCATCCATGGTTTGTAACAAGGTTCATGGCATAAGGGCTGCTCTTTGCTGGAGTCCGAAAACAATCGAAAACAGCCGTGAACATAACAATGCTAATGTGCTTACCATGGGTACCTCACAGCACAGGCCGGAAGAAATTTGTACCATGGCAGCCTTGTGGCTTAAAACCCGGTTCGAAGGAGGCAGGCACTGGCCACGAATAAATAAAATGATGTCATTAGAAAGAGATTGAACGTAATATGGATCAGAAAGAATTGATAGATAAAATTGCAAAAGAAGTGATGCAAAGGCTGACCGAGAAATCGCTGGAAAAGGGTACAGCCGGTCAGGGTAGTGCACAGCCGCAGTCGCGGGTTCCGCGTATGGCTCCGGCTGAGTTGGCTGGGTATATTGATCATACATTATTAAAGCCCGATGCGATCGAATCACAGTTCGAGCTGCTTTGTGCCGAAGCTGTAAAATATAAATTTAAATCCGTCTGCGTGAATTCATCGTGGGTGCCTTATGTTGCTAAAAAATTAAGGGGTACGGGCATAATTGTTTGTTCGGTTATCGGTTTTCCGCTAGGCGGAATGGATACGCGCAGTAAGGCTTTCGAAGCAAGGAGTGCTATTGCAAGTGGAGCTGCCGAACTGGATATGGTTATCAATGTAGGTGCATTAAAATCGGGGAACCTTAAACTGGTTGAAGAAGACATAAGGGCAATTAAACGGGCATGCCGGAGTACAACCATACTGAAAGTAATTCTTGAAACAGGATTATTAACTGAAGCTGAAAAAATCATGGCATGTGAAATTTCAAAAACAGCAGGTGCTGATTTTGTTAAAACGAGCACCGGTTTTGCCGGGAGTGGTGCCACGGTTGAAGATATTGCACTTATGCGACGTATTGTTGGTCCGGCCATGGGAGTGAAAGCAAGTGGAGGCATCAGGACATTCGAACAGGCTATTGCGCTTATAAATGCAGGTGCAAACAGGCTTGGATGCGGCGCAAGCGTTGCTGTTATATCAGGCGCAGAAGCACAAGGGAATTATTAGATCATTCCATTGTTCTGCTTTGTTGTTCCGGACGCCTTTTCAAGGACCAGGGCAGTGTAGTTTTACTAACATTAACGGTTTTCGCATGTAAAACTGTGTCGAAAATATAACCTTCCTGATTAATGGTTCGTGCAATTCCTGTTTTGATATTTTTTGCCAATACAGCTTTTAAAGGGTGGAAACCGGAATTTTAAATCATTTCTTGAGCTGGGAAGGCAGTTTTAGCTAATAAATTCTGAAAATTTAACGGTCCCGGCCTTGTTCATGCCTGGCTGGTAAAATCAACTCCATTGTTTTCTTCCTATCTTTGCTCCTTCAAATAATACACCAAATTTTGAAAACTCCGGATGAAATCAGGCAGATTGCACAACAAACAATTGCCGAAGAAGCCTCTGCTATTGAAGGACTTAAGTATAGTATCAACGACGATTTCGTTAAATGCGTTGAGCTTATTCTTCATTCGGAAGGACGGGTAGTTGTTACCGGTATCGGTAAAAGTGCCAATATTGCAGCCAAAATAGTTTCCACTCTGAATTCGACCGGAACCCAGGCCGTATTTATGCATGCAGCCGATGCAGTGCATGGCGATCTGGGAATGATACGGCAGGAAGACATCATTATTTGCCTTTCGAAAAGCGGGAGTACCCCCGAGATTAAAGTGCTGGTTCCCTTACTCAAATTACTAGGCAATGCACTTGTTGCATTAGTCGGCAATACGGATTCGTACCTCGCAAGGCAGGCGGACCTGGTTCTCGATTCGTCAGTTCCGCGCGAAGCCTGCCCCAATAACCTGGCACCTACTTCGAGTACAACTGCTCAGCTTGTTATGGGCGATGCCCTTGCGGTAGCTTTGCTGGAATGCCGCGGATTTACTGCCGGCGATTTTGCCCGATACCATCCGGGTGGAGCTTTGGGAAAGAGGCTTTATCTTCGTGTAAGCGACCTGTATATTCATAATGAAAAACCTTCGGTAGGACCCGCCACCGAAATCAGGGATATTATTATTGAGATTTCTTCAAAAAGACTTGGATGCACTGCTGTAACTGAAAACGGGATGCTTACCGGGATAATAACCGATGGCGACCTGCGAAGGATGTTGCAGGGGAAAACGGATGTTTCGGGGCTGAAAGCAATTGATATTCTTTCACCTAACCCTTTAAGTGTTAAGTCGGATGAACTTGTCAGCGATGCGCTCGATCTCATGCGTTCACGAAACATTACACAACTCCTGGTTGTTGATAATGAAAAATACATGGGGGTTATTCACCTTCATGATATCCTGAAAGAAGGAATAATCTGAAAGGTTTCAGGAATCAGGTCCCAATAGCTATCGGGGTGGGGATTAGGGAACTAAGCCCGGCTTTTTATCTTTAGTCTTTTAAAATAGTCTTAAACAGAACTTGAAAACACAAATAAAAATGGGCGAAAAGGTTGATCAGTTCAACGAGTACCGTGGCAGGATGAACGAACGGATTTTAGCAGCCGACAACAAAGTTGTAAAACGGATTTTTAACGTTGATACCAATGCCTATGCCGAAGGCGCTTTACCGGTTAAAACCAAGGAATTAATGGGTTTGGTAGCTTCGCTTGTGTTGCGTTGCGACGATTGTGTAAGATATCATTTGTTGAAATGCCGGGAAAACAATGTTACGGAAGAAGAACTTTTCGAAGTAATGGGAATAGCAACCCTGGTTGGCGGTACCATTGTTGTACCCCATATGCGCCGTGCAGTTGAATTCTGGGACGATATGAAACAATGAAAGGCATATAATGCGGATTGAATTGAGACAAATCAAAAAAGAATCAGGGTATGAATGGCACATGCTTTGATTCGGGAAAAAAGAAATGAAGAAAACGATTACCACCATACTACGTATAATCACTTTGGCGCTGCTGCTTATTGCAGTAATGCCCCGCATGGCCCGTGCCCAGGAAGCCACCAAAATAATGGGTATGGTTCGCGATGCGTTCACGGGCGATACCATGCCTTTTGTCAGTGTTTATTTCAAAAACACCCAGATTGGCACTACCACAGGATTTGATGGCCACTATTCACTCGAATCGCGTAAAGCTACCGATACACTTGTTGCCTCTTACATTGGTTATAATACCATGTCCCTTCCTGTCCAGGTAAACCGTTTCCAGGTGATTGATATCCAAATGGTTCCTGAAAAATACGAACTCTCCGGTGTGATAATTCACCCGCGTGAAAACCCTGCCGAAGTCATTCTTCGAAAAATTATAGCCCATAAGCCCGACAACGACCCTGATAAAGTGGAATCGTTCCAATGCCAGGCGTATACTAAAATGCAATTCGATGTGAATAACATCACCGATAAGTTCCAGAATCGTAAAGTACTCGAGCCATTCAGGTTTATTTTCGACCAGATGGATACCTCTGTGGTCAACGGCAAGGTTTACCTGCCGGTAATGATCTCTGAAGCATTCTCGGATCTGTATTTCCGGAAAACACCCCGCGACAGGAAGGAAATTATACGCGCTTCGCAGATTTCGGGAATCGAAAATGCCAGTATGTCACAGTTTGTCGGCAATCTTGTGCAGGATGTGAAAATATACGACAATTTTATCAGCCTTTTCCAGAAAAATTTTATCAGTCCTATTTCCACCTTTGGGTTAATGTATTATAAATACTACCTCGTTGATTCTTCCTTTGTAGGGAATAAATGGTGTTATAATATCATGTTCAAACCAAAGCGGAAGCAGGAATTAGCCTTTACAGGGAATTTCTGGGTTCACGATACAACGTATGCAATCAAAAAACTTGAAATGCGAATGGTTGGCGATGCCAATATCAACTTTATCAATGATATGGTGATATCCCAGGAATTTGAGCTGATACCGCCGGGGCAATGGATGCTTACCCGGGAACAGACTGTTGCCGACTTTAACGTGATTGAAGAGGCAAAAGTAACGACAGGCTTCTTCGGAACACGGACTGTTATGTACTCGGATTATGATTTTGCACCTGTAAAAGACGAGAAGATATATTCCATGCCCAACAATGTGATTGTACTCGACGATGCAAACCGGAAAAGTAAGGATTTCTGGGCGGAGACAAGACCTGAAGCACTCACCCATCGTGAAGCTTCCGTTTACCAGTTGAATGACACGCTCAAGAAAATGCCTTTGTTTAAAACATATAAGGAGATCATTCAAACGATCGTAACAGGCTATTATGTGGGGAAAAACTTTGAATGGGGCCCTTATGCCAATACAATAAGTTATAATACCATGGAGGGCGCCAGGTTCAGGATTGGAGGAAGGACCAGCAATGCCTTTTCAACCCGCCTTATGCTGGATGGATACCTGGCTTACGGTACTAACGATGGAAAATTGAAGTACAACGCAGGTTTTATGTATATGCTTGATAAAACCCCCGACCGTGTACTTAGCGGATCCTATAAATACGATTTGGAGCAGTTGGGCGCAGGCAAAAATGCCTTCACCTCTGATAATATCATGAATTCAATCTTCCGGAGAAATCCCCAGGACAAACTGTCGATGGTTTCCGAAACGCAGGGAACATACAAACATGAATGGTTCACAGGATTCAGTAATTCACTAACCCTGTCAAACAGGCACATTTTTACCCTCCAGGGAGCAGGGATAAAGTTGTACGATCCTGTTTCGCACGATTACGTGCTTACTGACCAGATTACCACAACCGAAATTGCCCTTGATATCCATTACGGTTACCGCGAAAAAGTTTTAGCAGGGGAGTTCGAACGAACAACTGTCAGTCAGCAGTACCCTGTGTTCAACCTTCAGTATGCTTATGGAATAAAGGATTTGTTTAATGGGCAGTACAAGTACCACAGCCTGAAGTTTAATGCCACACAATGGTTCAGTTTTATCTCAGCCGGTTACCTAAAATACACCGTCGAAGCCGGAAAAACCTGGGGAACCCTGCCATCGCCACTGCTGAAAATACTTCCCGGAAACGAAACATTCTATCATGACGATTATGCATTTAACCTTATGAATTATCATGAGTTTTTATGCGACGAATATTTAGCCTATACTGCAGTTTATCACATGGAAGGATTTTTCCTGAACCGGATTCCGCTTATCCGTAAACTCAAATGGCGTGAGGTTGCATCTATAAAAGGAGCTGTCGGACATACTTCGGCTAACAACCAATTTTATAATGAACTGTCAGAAGGAAGCTATTTCATCACTAACCCTTATATGGAAGCCAGTGCCGGTATAGAGAATGTTTTTCGTTTTATCCGTGTTGATGGCGTGTGGAGGTTGTTTTACAATGATCATCCCAATACGCAGCGTTTCGCAGTAATGGTTTCGATGAATTTTGATTTCTAGACCTGTGTTGTTGCTGGTATAGAATTGACTGTTAATGGTTTATAGGATTGAGGAGCTTCATGGGATTGTCGAGTTTTCTTAGTGCGTTAATGAGCCATTCCACCTCTCAGTTGATTAACGATTGAAACCCAGATCCCGATACTATCGGGACTGAAACTCCTGAACTTCGCAGGCATTCGAACCCTTCAAACAAATTTTACTACCTTTGCCGCCACAACGAACTGCTATGATTCTACGTACCGAAGATATCGTTAAGAAATACCGTCAGCGCACGGTTGTAAACCATGTTTCGATACAGGTTGAGCAAGGCGAGATTGTAGGGCTGCTTGGACCTAACGGTGCCGGCAAAACAACTTCGTTTTATATAATCGTAGGTCTGATAAAACCGTTGCAGGGCAAAGTTTTTCTCGACGATCGCGAAATTACAAAAGAACCGATTTACCGGCGTGCACAAATCGGGATTGGTTATCTTGCCCAGGAAGCTTCGGTCTTCAGGCAACTCAGCGTTGAAGACAATATACTGGCGGTGCTCGAATTTACTAAACTGAACAAACTTCAGCAACGCGAAAAACTCGAATCGCTCCTGGATGAATTCGGGTTGCAGAATGTACGCAAAAATATGGGAATTCAACTTTCGGGTGGTGAGCGCAGGCGTACCGAAATTGCCCGGGCTCTGGCAACCGATCCGAAATTTATCCTGCTCGATGAACCATTCGCCGGCGTCGACCCTATTGCCGTTGAAGATATTCAGAATATTGTTGTTAAGCTCAAAGCTAAAAATATCGGTATACTTATTACCGACCACAATGTGCACGAAACCTTGAATATTACTGACCGGGCGTATCTTCTCTTCGAGGGATCAGTGCTAAAATCGGGTACAGCCGAAGAACTGGCTGAAGACGAACAAGTCCGTAAAGTTTACCTGGGTAGCAATTTCGAATTGCGCCGTTAAATACCTCTGCTTCCTGTTTACGTGAATTACTGAAAATGGTAATCAGTCATTGTATATATCTATAAAAATAAATATATAGATGTATCTTTGCAGAGCTGATGAG
>CAISRK010000288.1 GCA_903887815.1 uncultured Bacteroidales bacterium
CTCCAAACAATTAGGAGGTATTTTTTTGATTTTTTTTCCTGACTGCATTTAAGCCCCTTAAAACTAGTTGACTGTGCGGTTGCAAATGGCATTAAAAGTGCAGAGGTTGCATGTATCGGGGTTATCAGTCTGGCTGAAAAGTTCCGATGTATTATATATGCTTCCTACCAGGACTTCAAGTTCATTTTTAAAAGCTTTAAGCAGCGTATTGTCGATACGATCTGATTTATCTATCTCTGTTTTAATAAAATAGGCTGATGCTGTGCGCATAGAAATAATGCCTGAATGCAACTCCATATGAACATCTTTATGCATGTCGGTATACATCAGAGCATAGGCAAGAACCTGCAAAAGCTTACCCGGATCATCTTTTTCGAAAAGTCCGGTAACCTGGTCGAGTTTGAGGTCTTTTTTTTCAACCCGGCCGGTTTTGTAATCAATTATTCGGGTAATGCCTCCTACCTTGTCGATGCGGTCGGCTTTGCCATGCAATTTCACTCGAATAATCTCACCACTTGAAGTATCCGCTATTTCAATGACCGACTCAAGATTATCTTCGAGCATCACGATTTCGATATTCAAAGCATTCTCCTTAAGGTATTCTTTTTCAACCTGCAGGAATCGTTTCACCATATTTTCAGCAACTTTAACAATCAGCAGGTTTTTCCCCGTGGATAGTTCGCCCGTATTGAACTTCAAAGCAAATGATTCGTGCACCTGTTTAATGGCAATTGGCATAATGGCTGAGAGCGTATCAGGTGATATGAGGTTCGATTTAAGCGCAGCATAAGTTTTGTGCAAAGCATCGTGTACAATCTCCCCAAGTGCAGCTGCATCGATGGTTTCCGATACCTGGTCAGGTTCGCTGATACGAAGTACCTGTGAAAAGTAAAACTGGAGCCTGCATCTTAAATACATTGCTAATGCTGTGGGCGACAACCCTCTTTCGGCAAGTTGCAGCAGGCGTGCCTTCACCTCATCTGTTTTTTCGATAGAAATTTCGCCCGCCCTGGTATTGCCTGGAACAACGGACAGAGTTTGCTCCGATATCTGCATGCCCGGATTTACTGAAGGCATTTCGTACAGCATCTGGCTAATAAAACGACTTTTTTCGCCTCCGCCCAATTCATCACCTTCGGTATTGTAAATAAGCCAGGCATTTTCGACACGCTGCATCAGCCTGTAAAAGTGATAGGCAAAAACGGCCGTACGTTCCCTGTATCGCTGCAGTCCGAAATGTGTGCGGACTTCGTCAGGTATAAAGGTGGCCTGGTGTTTTCCCCTTGGCAAAAGTCCTTCGTTTATTGAAATCATGATTATATCAGTAAAATCGAGCATACGGGTCTCAAGCATTCCCATAACCTGGAGCCCATTAAGCGGCTCGCCGTAAAAAGGCAGACGCAGCCCCGCAATAAGGCTGCTCACTAAGGTCTGAATAGTTTCGATATCGGGATTCAACTCGGCATCATGCAAAATAACATCCAGCTTAGAGCATAAACCGGCGGCATGGAACAAATATTCAAGTTCCATGGGCTGATGGTGGCTCTTACTCACAGTGGTATTACTTTCCCTGTCTGAAAACACATCGTACAGGTGCGAAATAATTCCACGTAAAAGAGTAATCACACTTGCAGGCTTGTTTTGTTCGTTTTCAAGGTAAGGCCTGAATACTTCAGTAAGAGGCTTATTAAACCTGGTTAATAAATCAAGCAGTCCTGTTGCCGTATAGAATGATTTGGTAATCAAAGCAGTACCTGCCTTAGCTAAAGCATTTCCATCCTTTGTGAAAGCTGTTATAATAAAAGGATGAGTAATGAAACGCTCAATATCTTTATAATAAAACCGAACAACAGGCAAAGTATCAGGTAATGCATCCGGCTCCTGGCGGGCAAAACGCCGGGCATTAACCGCCATTGTAAGAATGATGTTAATTAAGGAAAAAACCGGTGTCTGTTTAAGTGGAAATCCCATTGTGACGTTAAAGTCGCCGGTTTCGGCAGGGATGGAATTAAGCATTGGAAGCAGCAGCCCTTCATCAACAAGAACCAGGGCAACCCCATCGGCAGTGCCTTTATTCTTTATGATTTCCTGCAATAAGGCTCCTGCAAGTTTGGCCTGACCCACATTACCAGGAACACCTATTACTGAAACCGCCTTTTTACCAGTTGACAGCGAATCACCGGTCCAGTTTAATTCCCCGAAAGTATTTTGAGCAAGGTATTCCCTTAGAAAATGGCCGGCTTCCTGCCGCGGATCGGCCAGGTAATAGGAATCAGCATCCCAGTATATTTCTGCTTTCCCAACACTGACAAGGTATTTGAGCAGTTTTTCTTCAGCTGAAGTAAGGGCATTGAATCCGGCAAAGACAATACTGTCCCATTCGTCGAACGATTTATTCTGAAGGTCCTGCAACAAGGCATTAAAAGCAAGCCCGAAATAGCCTTCCCCGTCATTCAGAAGGATGTCGCGAAACTGCGAATAGCAAGGTGCCAGTGAATTATAAAACCGCAGGTAATCCTGTTCAAAAGGTGTTAACGGCTTCCCATCAGGATTCCAGTGTTTTAAGGCTTTAATTTCATCAAGGTATTCGAAGACCTTTTCACCATCGGCGAGGTATTGGTCAATTTCGTCGAAGTCGGCAAGCAGCATATTCCCCCAGGCAACAAACTCCGAAAACGGCTGTGCCTTATCTTTTTCGATTGATTTATAAACCTTGTAAAGTTTTGCAATAAGGTCGAGCGGATCGCTTAATGTGAGGCCTGATTTATGTACCACAAAATCTTCCAGCGCATAAATATCGGGCAGCCAGATGGGTTTATCGATTATACGTGATACATATTGCTTAAAGAACAGCCCTGCCCTCCTGCTGGGAAACACCAGGCAAAGACGGCTGAAATTATCTCCGTGGGCAGCATACAGGTGTTTGGCAAGTTTATCGAGGAAGGGTTGCATAGTTCAGGACTTTGCTCCGGTATATTCTCCTAATGCTGAGAAGTTAAAACGGAGAAAAATTAATTTTTAGTTTTACCTCACCCCCTGTCCCCCTTCTCCTGGAGGAGAGGGGGAACGTAAGGGAGGCTCTGTTTTTCAAGTTAAACCTCACCCCCTGTCCCCCTCTCCTGAAGGAGAGGGGGAACGTAAGGGGAGGC
>CAISRK010000289.1 GCA_903887815.1 uncultured Bacteroidales bacterium
GATTATCAGTTTATGGCTAAAACCCTGACTGAAAGCGGTTTGATTAAGAAAGCCCCCGCATTTGAGTCTTTTTATCAACCGGTAATCAAGTAAATGCAGATCTGAGTCATAGTTTTAATTTTATTATGCCCAAAATGAAATACGTTAACAGAGAAAAGGGTTTGGCTTTCAAGTTGATACTGTTTATTTTTTCAAGCATTGCCATCATCTTCCTGGTCATCTTTCTGTACAATTATTATATATCGAAGAGAATTGTCGAGAAAAATCTGAAAACCAATGCCGAGAATCTGACTACTGCGGCAGTGCTTAGAGTTGAAAAAGTACTTGGTTCAGTTCAAAAAACTGTAGATAATTATTCAAAAATTATTGAAGCATCCGATTATTCAAGGGAACAACTTGTAAGCCTGCTTCGCCAGGAAGTTTCAAATAACCAGGAGATATTCGGAGCGGCACTGGCGTTTGAGCCGGAATATATAGTTCCCGGGCAAAGGTATTATTCCCCGTATTTTTACCGCGATCAAAACAATATTTCATTAAAATACCTCGGCGATGCCAACTACGATTATTTTACAATGGACTGGTACCAGATCCCAAAAGAATTAAAGCGTCCGGTCTGGAGTGAACCTTATAATGATGAAGGTGCCGGGAATATTATTATGGCAACCTATTCCGTTCCTATATACCGCGATGTTAACGGGCAACAAAAGTTTGTCGGGATTCTTACTGCCGATATTTCGTTGGATTGGCTGCAGCAATATATCAACTCAATAAAAGTCTGCCAGACCGGTTATGGTTTTATGATTTCCTCCAACGGAACCATAGTTACACATCCGATCAAATCGACTATAATGAACGAAACCATTTTCAGTATAGCCGATGAGCAAAAATCGCCTGAATTACGTCAAATCGGAAGAAATATGATTCATGGCGAAACCAGCTTTGCTGAATTCGAATACCGGAACCTGAAAACGGGCAAGCTGAGCTGGATAGCTTATTCGCCGATAAAGCTGAACGGCTGGTCCATCGGTATTGTTTTCCCGGTCGATGAGTTTATGGCCGACGTAAACAATCTCCTGATGAATATCATTTTTCTGGGAATTGGGGGACTTGGCATCATTTTGCTGGTTATAATCCTGATTTCACGATCCATTACAGGCCCTTTGCGTGGATTAACCCTGGCAGCAGGCAAATTTGCCCAGGGCGATTTCAATGTTCAACTGCCAACAATCAAATCGAAGGACGAAATCGGAAAACTGAACTCATCGTTTATTTATATGCAGGACAGGCTGGCATTAACCATCCAGGATCTTAAAGAAGCTTCGGAAAAACTCAGGATTTCGAATGAACAGCTTGAGGAATACAACCGTACCCTGGAACAAAAGGTTGATGCCCGCACGGCTGAATTGAAAGACAAAAACAAGGAACTGAACGGCGCTTTTACCAATATGAAAACCTTAAACGAGATTGGTAAAAAAATAACCTCAACCTTAGACCTGCAGGACATCCAGAATATTGTGTACGAAAGCGTAAACTCACTTCTTGATGCAACCACTTTCCTTATCATGGTTTACAATGAAAAGGATCGCAAGCTGGAATGCAAACTTTCGATCGAAAAAGGCGAAAAACTTCCTCCATTCGAAATCTCCATGGACGAGAAAAACCGTTTTGCAGTCTGGTGCGTCGATAATTCGAAGACGGTATTTATGAACGATGTGGAAAACGAATATATGCAGTATGTTTCGTACCGGGCCCAGCCCAAAGCAGGTGAATCGGTATCTTCGCTCATATACCTGCCTTTGATGATCGAAAACAGGGTTATGGGTGTTATTTCTGCGCAAAGCTTCCATAAAAACGCTTATTCGCAGTACCAGCTTGATATGTTGAATAACCTTGCAAACTACGTTGCAATAGCTTTCGACAATGCCCTGGCATACGAAAAAATAAATTCGGCCAACAGCGAACTTAAAGCAGCCCAGGCTCAACTGGTTCAATCCGAAAAAATGGCATCCCTTGGCCAGCTGACCGCCGGTATTGCTCATGAAATAAAAAACCCGCTCAATTTTGTAAATAATTTTGCCGAGCTTACCGTTGATCTCACTGCCGAACTCAACGAGGAATTGGACAAAATTTCCGACAAACTTCCTGATAAGGACAAGGAGTACCTGATGGAAATAACGGGCGACATACGGTCACATGCACAAAAAATCAGCGAACACGGTAAACGGGCCGACAGCATAGTTCGCGGCATGCTGCTCCATTCGCGCGGTAAAGCCGGCGACAAACAGCCTACCGATCTGAATGCTGTGCTGGCCGAATATGTAAACCTCGGCTACCACGGAATGCGCGCCCAGGATCCTTCTTTCAACGTGAAAATTGAGTCTGAATACGATGATTCGATCGGTTTGATAAACATTGTTCCTCAAAATATCAGCAGGGTGTTCCTTAACATAATTAATAACGCCTTGTACTCCACTAATCTGAAGAAAAAGGAATTTAAAGATGCGTATTTCCCGATACTAAAAGTGTCGACAAAAAAACTAGCGAACAAAGTTGAAATACGAATTCACGACAACGGGAAAGGAATCCCGCAGGAAATTCTCGACAAAGTCTTTAATCCATTCTTTACAACCAAACCAACCGGACAGGGTACCGGGTTAGGCCTTTCGTTAAGTTACGATATCATTGTGCAGGAGCATCATGGTGAAATGAAAGTGGATTCCAAAGACGGCGAATATGCTGAATTCCTGATCACAATACCAACAAATGCGAACTAAATAAAAAACTCTTTATAACTAAAATAACCACAAATAACATGGATACTCAGGCGAATATTAAAATCATGGTCGTTGACGACGAAGTTGATCTGGAACCTTTAATCAGGGGAAGGTTCCGCCGGCAAATCCGTAATAATGAACTGGATTTTGTATTTGCCCATAACGGGCTTGAAGCATTATCAAAACTCATTGAATTTCCGAATATTGGGATCATCCTTTCCGATATTAATATGCCCGAAATGGATGGCCTCACGCTCCTTCTGAAGCTGAAAGAGCTGAAAAAACCCTCACTTAAAACGGTAATCGTTTCGGCATACGGCGATATGGATAACATTCGTACAGCTATGAACCGGGGCGCTTTCGACTTTCTCACCAAGCCGATTAACTTCGAAGATCTTGAGATCACAATAAATAAAACCCTCGACGAAATAGGGCTCCAGTACAAGGCAATGAGGGAGCATGATCAGCTGATTTCAATACAGCAGGACCTGAGCGTGGCACGCGAAATTCAGCAGGGAATCCTGCCAAAAACATTCCCTCCGTTCCCTGGCCGTAAAGATTTTGAAATATATGCCTCAATGAATGCCGCAAAAGAGGTTGGGGGCGACTTTTACGACTTCTTTATGATCGATAACAATCGCCTTGGATTTGTGATCGGGGATGTTTCAGGTAAAGGAATTCCGGCAGCTATTTTTATGGCTGTAAGCCGGACACTTATCCGTGCTAACGGGCTCCAGGGAGCAGCTCCAGGTGAATGCCTTTATGCTGTTAACAACCTGCTTTGCAACGAAAGTGTCTCCTGTATGTTTGTTACGGTTTTCTATGGCATCATGAACATGAAAACCGGGGAACTGGAATATGCCAATGCAGGGCATAACCCTCCCTACATCATGAAAAATGAAGGCAATACGATTGAAATACTCGAATCAACAGGCGATACAATCCTGGGGTGTTTCGAAGGCCACAAGTACAGATCAAAGAAAATACAGCTAAATCCCAACGAAGGCATTTTGCTTTATACCGATGGAGTTACCGAAGCCTTTAACCGCGAACAGGTCGCCTACGGCGAAGACCGTCTTGAAAACCTGATCGCCTCCCTTCACCAGTTGCCGGCCCAGGGCATAGTAGATACCATTGTAGCTGATGTTACGGCCTTTGCACAGGACGAACCTCAATCGGACGATATAACAATGCTCATGCTCAAGTATTTTGGCTGAAAAACTGTGATTTGATTTATGGCTGAAAAAACTATAACCCTAATTAATCAGATCGCACAGCTGGAAGTGTTGGCTGATGCAATTGAGAGCCTCGCTGCGGAATGGGAAATTTCTATGAGTATTTCCTTAAACCTGAATCTCGTTCTAGAGGAACTGGTTACGAATATTATCTTCTACGGGTATGAAGATGCCGGAGAGCATAAGATTCTGATTCATCTGTCGTTTGAAGATACAATTCTCGAGGTAAGAATCGAAGATGATGCGAAGGAATTTAATCCGTTACTTCATGCTGAACCCGATGTGAATGCGCCCATCGAGGAAAGGGAAATCGGCGGACTTGGAATTCATTTTGTCAGGAAAATCATGGATGATATGACCTATGAAAGGTTAGCCAACAAAAACGTACTGATACTAAAAAAGAAAATAATATAATTTAAATCAACATCAAAATGGACTTAACAGAAAGTAAAAAGGGAAATTACCTGGTGGTTACTATAGCCGGACGTCTCGACACTTCAAATTACGGGGAACTGGAAAGAAGATTGCTCGATATCATCGATAAAGGAGAAAAAGAGATTGTAATTGA
>CAISRK010000290.1 GCA_903887815.1 uncultured Bacteroidales bacterium
CCTGGTCAGCCTGAAACCATTTAAACAGCTAACAGTATCTGAAAAATCTCTCAACTGATTTTCAAACGAATAAAGGAGTTATAAAATCAAAAACCGGATAATTGAAATTTCAATGTAGTATCGATACACAAGCTATTATAATCATCCTGAAGGTTATCGCACATTGCAGAAAGACCTTCTAATACATTGAAGAAAAAAAACAGAAATGGATGACGAGTATTTAAAAAAAGCTTCATTTGATTTGGTTAAGTCGCTGCTGGCCGGTGACCGCATTCAGTGCGCCGGGCTTGTGTTCAGATACCTCGATGAAGAGGTTAGTGAAACTGAACTTTATGAAAATATTATCAAAAAAGCACTTGATGAAGTAGCTGAACTCTGGGAAAAGAATAAGATCAGCATTGCTACCAAAAACCTTGCTACAGCAATTATCGAATCCATAGTAGTGGAACTCTTTCCGAATCTTCTGTTCGAAAAGATGAATAATAAAAAAGCAATAGTGGCGTGCTGCGAGAACGAATTCTACCCGGCAGGAGTAAAAAGGATAAGTGATGTTTTCGAAATGCACGGCTGGAAAGCGTATTCACAGGGAATTGATACTCCAATGCACGATTTGCTAACCTACATCAGGATTATTAAACCGGATATGCTGGCCATTTCGATAAATATTTACGTGCATTTGACGACACTCGAAAATACAATTGTGGAAGTAAGAGCCCTGGACCCTGCCCTGCCGATAATGATCAGCGGGCAGGCATTCAGGCATGGGGGCGTCAAATTATTTGATAAGTATAAAAACGTTTTATATCAGCCTGATGAATACAGTGTTGATCTATATATTAAACACATATCAGCAAGTGAATTTTGCAAAAGCGAATTAAACGTATGAAAGAGAATTTGAGAATTTGAGAATGAACCTAAACTCAGGTTTTCAGATCTGAACAGGGATGAGGGGATTGAAGAGATTGTGACACCACCCTGAACGCCGATCGAAACTTGAACGCTTACCATGAAATGCTGAAATCATTGTACATTGACCATCAACCCGCTAAAGCCCTGCGCATGCCTTATAAAGCAATAATATCCGTTCTTACAGGCTGGAGCAGCGAATTCTCCGACTCAGTAGTAAAGAGTGATTCACTTTTTGTTGCCTTATTTTCGGCTGATAATGAATTGCTTTTTGCAAACAAAGCCATGGAGTTGCTCATCAGGGACGAACCCTACAAAAGTTTGATTAATCCCAGTTTCGAAAAGCTCAAATCGCTTGATAATTCTTCGACTTTAATTTTCGATGGTTTTTTGACACTTTGCGATAACAAATCGAACAACTCTTCCATTTATGCCCAGGTGTACCGCAAAGAAGATATGTTCCTGATACTTGGTGGAGTAAATGTCTCACAGATTTTTGAACAGAGTAAAACCATGCAGCAACTCAATCGTGAGATAAGTAACCTGCAAAGCGCCTTGCTCAAAGAAAAATATACTCTCGAAAGCACCCTGGCACACTTAAACGATGCTAATATCCTGCTGAAATTGCAAACTGAAGCAAGGGATAAACTCTTTTCGATAATTGCCCACGACCTGCGAAACCCCTTTCAGGCATTGCTGGGTTTCAGCGATCTTCTAATGGACAGTTCGGAAACGTATTCTCATACCGATGTTGTGAAGTTTGCTCAGAAAATGAACGTTGTAGCAAAAAATACCCACGTTTTGCTCGAAAACCTCCTGGAATGGTCGAGCCTTCAAACGGGTACGCTCAGGCCTGACAAGGCAAGAGAGGACTCTGAGCGACTGGTCGACGAAATTGTATCTTTCTGCATACCCCTGTTTGAAGCAAAAAAAATTAACCTGAATGCAGTTTGCTGCGAAAACGAATTCGTGTTGGCCGATAAAATCCTTGTAAAAATTGTACTCCGGAATTTAATGTCGAATGCCCTCAAATTCACACACCCGCATGGAAATGTTACAGTCGAAACAAGCAGGACGGGTATGTTTGTCCGGTTTTCAGTTACCGATAACGGTATCGGCATCGACCCGGTGTTTTTCGAAAAGCTGTTTTCGTTCGAAAACAATCTTTCAGCGCCGGGCACAGCCAACGAAAATGGCTCTGGTCTTGGATTAATACTTTGTAAAGAAATTATTGAGATCCACGGTGGCACAATATGGGTCGAAAGCGAGCCAGGCAAAGGCAGCAGCTTTATTTTTACGTTGCCGGCATTTCACGAACAGGTCACTGAAGGGAAAAAATTTGAAAATATGGTAATTTGAGAATTTGGAAATATGACAATTTGAGGATGAAGTATCACAAGCAATTTTCAATTGTCAATTGTCAATCAACCCATCAACCCATCAACCCATCAACCTATCAACCTATCAATCCATCAACCTATCAACCTATCAACCTATCAGCCCATCAACCTATCAACCTATCAACCTATCAACCTATCAACCCATCAACCCTGAAATTCAGAATCGCTGAAACCTATGTTGCCCTTATAAAGTCAGTATGTTTTATTTATGGCCGGTTAAGAATTAATTATATATTAAGCTATCTTTACACTATAATTATTCACTGATCAGCGATGAAAACCGATAAGTCCCGACCCGATGTTCCCTCAGAGGCAGGCAAGCCTGAATTTTCTGATAAAGAGAAGTTCCCAATTGTAGGCATAGGAGCTTCAGCAGGAGGACTCGAAGCACTCGAACAGTTTTTCCATAATGTTCCCGGCAATACAGGAATGGCTTTCGTGGTTATACAGCATCTCGATCCGAACCATGTCGGCATCATGCCCGAACTACTCCAGCGTATTACTAACATGAAAGTAATACAGGTAACGGAGCGTTTAATAGTTAAACCCAACCACCTGTATGTAATACCCCCAAACAAAAGTATGCAGTTGCTGAACGGCATACTGCATTTGTTCGATCCCTCTTTATCGCAAGGAATCCGTCTTCCAATTGATACTTTTTTCCATTCATTGGCTGACGATATGCATTACAAAAGCATAGGAATCGTACTCTCGGGAATGGGATCCGATGGCAGCCTCGGGGTAAGAGCAATTAAGGAACAAAAAGGGATTGTCCTGGTACAGGATCCTGAAACGGCTAAATTCGATGGCATGCCCCGCAGCGCTATTCATGCTGTAGATGTCGATGCAGTTGCTCCCGCCGACGAATTGCCCGATCGATTGCTTTCAATCCTCCAACTCAACGAGGGTGTAAAACCCAATTCTACGCTTGATTTAGCTGCACAGTCGAACCTCGAGAAAATCATTATCCTGCTGCGCCAGCATTCGGGCCATGATTTTTCGGATTATAAAAAAAATACTCTTTTCCGCCGCATCGAAAGGCGAAAAGGGATTCACCACCTAGATAAAATAAACCAATACCTGCGCTTCTTGCAGGAAAACCCTTCGGAACTAACCATTCTTTTTAAAGAATTACTTATAGGAGTCACCAGCTTTTTCCGCGATCCTTCGGTATGGCTGGCACTCCGCGAGAATGTGATTCCTGCATTGATCGCCGAACTGCCCGACAATTGCGAGTTACGTGCCTGGATACCGGGATGTTCAACCGGTGAAGAAGCCTATTCTCTTGCCATCGTTTTTAAAGAAATACTCGAAAAAACAGATCGAAACAGGAATATAAGCCTACAGATTTTTGCGACCGATATTGATGCCGATGCTATCGAGAAAGCCCGTAAAGGAATTTTTCCAAAAAACATCGAAACCGAAATGTCTGCCGAAAGGCTGAAACGATTTTTCACCCGGGAGCATGAAAATTACCGTGTAGTTAATTCCGTACGCGAAATGGTCGTTTTTGCTGCTCAGAATGTTATAAAGGACCCTCCATTTACACGTGTCGACATCCTGTTGTGCCGGAACCTGCTTATTTATATGGAGCCTGAGCTACAGAAAAAACTTATTATACTCTTCAATTACAGCATCAACCCCGGCGGAATACTCTTGCTCGGAACTTCGGAATCAATTGATAAACAGAGCGATAAATTTACAGCTATCGACGATCGCCTGAAAATCTTCAAACGATCCACCATTGCCCTTTCGCCCGAACTGGTCGATTTCCCGAGTGCCTTTTATCATACCAGGGAATTCAAAAAAGAAAGCCATATCGTTCCAAAAATTGTCGACAATATTCAGGCCCTTACCGACCAGATAATACTCCAGCGTTTCGCACCCCCGAGTGTGCTTATCAACGACAAAGGCGATATTATTTATATCAGCGGGCGCACCGGTAAATACCTCGAACCCGTTGCAGGCAAGGCGAACTGGAACATTTACGCTATGGCACGCGAAGGACTGCGCCACGTATTACCCGGTGCTATTCGCAGGGCAATACTCGATGTTGATACCGTTATTCTCAATGATATTAAAGTGGGGACCAACGGGGGTACCCAATTTGTAGATATTACAATCGTACGACTCGTCAAGCCTGAACCCATCAAAGGCCTGATCATGGTTGTATTTAACGACCTGAAAACACCCACTGAACACTTTACTACACTTGGTGGCCCATTAAAGAGAAAGACCATCTATCATTATACAGCATTGGAATCGGAACTTCAACGGAGCTACGAAGAATTGCAAAGCACCCGCGAAGAAATGCAGATTTCGCAGGAAGTGCTCAAAACACTTAACGAGGAATTGCAGTCGACTAACGAAGAATTGCAGTCGACTAATGAAGAACTTACCACCTCGAAAGAAGAAATGCAGAGTATGAATGAAGAGCTTCAAACTGTGAACATTGAACTTCAAAGTAAAGTGAGTGATTTTGCACGGTCGAACGACGATATGCAAAACCTGCTTAACAGCAGCGAAATAGCAATACTCTTTCTCGACAAAGAGCTGAATATACGGAGGTTCAGTGAGCGGGTAACAGGCATAATCAAATTACGCAACACCGATATCGGCCGGTTTTTTACCGATATTGTTTCGGATCTCCAGTACCCGGGTATTGAAGACCATGCGTGGAAAGTGATCAAAACCCTTGTACCCGACGAAGCAGCCATCACTACCACCGACGGACGCTGGTACCGGGTAAGAATAATGCCTTATCGCACTCTCGACGATCGGATTGATGGTGTGGTGATTACTTTTACCGATATTACGGCTCTAAAAATACTCGAAATAGAACTTAAAAATGCAAATGAATCCTATCGGACTAATAAATAATACTCTTTTCACCAGATAAGTCCCGAAAGCTATCGGGATCAGGGAGTCTGCTATTCATTTACAACCAGGAAACATGGAAGACGATTACAGTAAATCCGAAAATGAGTTGTTACGTGCCAGGGCGCTTGAATTGGTGAAACACAAAATGACAAAAAAAGGCCCTAAGCTTTCGGAAGCCGATTTACAGAAACTGTTGCACGAACTGGAGGTTTACCGTGTAGAACTGGAGTTGCAAAATGAAGAACTTATAAGGGCAAAAGATATAGCTGAACTTGCCACCGAAAAATATACCGGTTTATACGAGACAGTAAATTCGGGTTATTTTACGATTAACAGGGAAGGCCTGATTACTGAGTTAAACCTTAGGGGTGCTTCAATGCTGGGGAAAGAACGATCCCAATTACTCAGCAATCCGTTCGGTTTTTTTGTAGAACAGGAATCATTACCCGTTTTTAACCGGTTTCTTGCTCGCGTGTTCGAAAGCAAAACCGGTGATACCTGCGAAATACTCTTTTCGGTTAAAGGCAAGCTCCCCGTTTATGCATACATTTCCGCGATAGTAACCCCAAATGGAAATTTCTGCCATTTGTCGGTAACCGATATCTCCGATGGCAGCCTAACCGAAGTGCAGCTGTTAAAAGCAAACCGTCTTTACGCTTTTACAAGCCAGATCAATCAAGCCATTGTCCGAATCCACAATAAAACAGATCTTTTCACCGAAGCCTGCTATATCGCCATCGATTACGGTAAATTCCGAATGGCCTGGATCGGGTTATTGGATGAGGAAACTCATGATATTAATCCCGTTTCTTACGCAGGGTTCGAAGATGGATACCTCACAAGGATAAAAAAAATATCAGCTAACGATATAGCCGAAGGCCAAGGACCCACAGGCACGGCAGTGCGCGAAAGGAGATATGTGATTTGCGACGATGTCGCAGTGGACCCTATTATGAAACCATGGAAAGACTATGCGCTCGAAAGGGGTTACCGCTCGTCAATCGCGCTACCGATACATAGTTTCGGCAAAATTGTCGGTGCTTTTACACTGTATTCCAATATCCCCCATTTTTTCGACAAAAAGGAAACCGACCTGCTGGCCGAAGTTGCAAACAACATCAGTTTTGCGCTAGAGTATATCGAACAGGAAATTTTGCACCGGAAAGCCGAAGCGGACCTGAAAGAAAGCAGGGAGATGTTTCAGCTTTTTATACAAAATTCACCCTATTACGCTTACATAAAGGAAGTTTCGCCTGCTGGTAGCCAGGTAATTCATGCCAGCGACAATTTTATCGATATGTTAGGAATAGCAGGCAGAGATATGGCTGGTAAAACCATGCAGGAACTTTTCCCACTCGAAATTGCTGAAACGATGGCAGTTGATGACTGGACAGTAGTTTCGGGCGGCAACACATTACAAATTAACGAAAGCATGAATGGCCGGCATTATTCTACAATAAAATTTCCTATTGTACTTGGCAATAAAAAATTGCTTGCCGGTTATACTATTGATATTACCGAACACAAAAAAGCCGAGGAAGACCTGGCCGACAGTGAGCTTAAATACAGGTCGCTGGTTGAACAAAGCCCCTTTGGGATTTTTATTGCAGACCTGGATGGCCGGTTCCTGGCTGTTAACGGCCCGATGTGCAAGGGCCTAGCATACTCCGAGAGCGAATTGCTCGACATGAAAATATTTGATATAATTCCTCATGATATCCTGAGTGAGCACAACGAACGTATGGTACTGGCAAGCAGGGGCGAAATCACAAAAATTCCCGCTCAATGTGAAGCCAGGTCGAAAGACGGAAAAATATTCACACTTGAGATCATAACTGTACCCTATTTCCAGAACAAGACCTTAATCGGGCTACAAGGCATTGCTCGCGACATTACAGAACAGGTCCGGTCGGAAGAAATAAGGAAAGACAGTGAACTAAAGTTCAGGAGCGCTTTCGAGAATGCTTCGGCAGGAATGTGCCTGACCGGGATTGACGGAAAACTCCTGCAGGTAAATACCACGTTATGCTCTATGCTTGGTTATACCGAAGAAGAACTTCTGCGCAGTTCATACCAGGAATTTACCCATCCCGACGATATCGGTCTCAGCATGAATTATATTAATTCGGCCATCGAAAGCGGGAATAAGGACCAGCATTTCGAAAAGCGTTATTTCCGCAAGGACGGGCAGATAATATGGGTTGATATTTCGACGAGTCTTGTGAAAGATTCAAATGGGAAACCCCTGTATTTTATTACCCACATTATAAATATTACCGATCGGAAACTCACCGAGGTTCGTCTTGCCCAGAGTGAGGAACACTACCGCCTGGCTACCCAGGCCGGAAATGTGGCAGCCTGGCACACTCTTCCTCCAGGGATGAAACTCGAATCAGGAGGAGCAATCGAAGCTATTATCGGGTACAAAGAAGGTGATATTACTGACTGGCATACAGTTACACATCCCGACGACAGGGAGTTAGTTGGAAAATTAAGGCAGGAAATCTACACCAAAAACCTTGAAAAATATTCAGTCGAATACCGTATGATCCATAAGGATGGAAGCATCAGGTGGGTTTGGGTGAGGGGTCAGGCGTTTTTTGATAATTCCGGGCACTTGATCGAGGTTGTTGGGACAACCCAGGATGTTACCGAGCGAAAACAGGCTGAAGAAACCATACAGCGCGACAAAGCCATACTCAGGCTTTTTGTCGAAAACTCACCTGCAGCCGCGGCTATGTTCGACCGCGATATGAGGTATATAGTGGTCAGCAACCGTTTCCTTACTGATTATGGCATAGCCGGGCAAAAGGTGATCGGACGCTCTCATTATGAAGTTTTCCCCGAGATACCTGACCGCTGGAAAGAAATCCATAAACGTTGCCTTGCCGGGGCAACCGAGAGAGCATCCGAAGACCCCTTCCTTCGTTCCAATGCGGAAATTGATTGGGTAAAGTGGGAAATATGTCCCTGGTATGAACGGCCCGGCGAAATCGGAGGAATTATATTGTTTTCCGAAGTAATTACAGCGCAAAAGCTTGCAGAAGCTACGCGCACACGGTTATTTCATATCCTGGAGTCGAGCCTCAACGAAATTTATGTATTTGATTCCAAAACGCTCACTTTCGAATATGTAAACAGGGGCGCACTCCTCAACCTGGGTTACAGTATGGAAAAAATGTCGGTGATGAAACCTGTTGATCTGGTACCCGAATACACCGAAACCATTTTCCGCAACCTTATTGAACCCCTCATAAGCCATCAAAAAAACCTGTTGATCATCGAAACAATACACCGCCGGGCCGATGGCAGCCGCTACCCGGTTGAAGTACACCTGCAGCTGGCCGAAAATGAAGGCGGCGATGTTTTCCTGGCTATCATACAGGACATCACCGAACGCAAAAAAGCGGAAGAACTTCTCCGTATCAGTGAGGAAAAATTCAGGAAAGCCTTCGAAACCAGCCCGGATGTGATCAACATCAATCGAATGAGTGATGGCATGTACGTATCGGTAAATCATGGCTTTACAAAAGTACTGGGGTATACCGAAGAGGAAGTTCTAGGTAAGACCTCGATGGAGAAAAACATCTGGTACGATTCATCTGAAAGAAAAAAACTTGTTGCAGGCCTGAAAAAAGACGGTTTTGTTGAGAACCTGGTGGCACGTTTTCGCCATAAGGACGGAAGTGTGATATTCGGCATGATGTCGGCTCGCCTGATTGAGCTGGATGGAGTACAACATATACTTTCCATTACCAGGAATATAAATGAACGAATAAAAATCGAACGGGCATTAATGGCCAGCGAGGAAAAATACCGCTCCATATGTGAAAATGTACAGGACGTATATTACGAAACCATGCTTGACGGAACTATACTCGAGGTAAGCCCTTCGATCGGCATTATGTCATATGGACATTACACCAGCGCCGATCTGATCGGACATTCGATGTACGAATTTTATGCCGATCCCCGGCAACGCGATAGCCTGGTGCAAACAATCAGGAAAACAGGCCTTATAAGTGGTTTCGAAATCCAGTTGAAGAATAAGGATAATACAGTGATACACTGCTCCCTGTCGGCAAAAATTAAGTTTGCCCCCGATGGACAGCCTCTTAAAATTATCGGGAGTATGCACAATATTTCGAGGCGGAAGCACGCTGAAGAAGAATTGCTAAGGCTCAACGAAACCCTGGAACAACGGGTTGTTCAACGTACCGAGCAGCTCGAAAAAGCAAATGCTGAACTGGAATCCTTCAGCTATTCCATTTCGCACGACCTGCGTGCTCCTTTAAGGCATATCGACGGTTTTATCGAACTTTTTCTCGACAACTGTTCCTCCAAACTAACTGCCGAAGAACTGGGTTACCTCAATGTTGTTACAAAATCCACTGAAGAAATGAGCAGGCTGATCGATGCGCTTCTTTCATTTTCCCGCCTGAATATTTCGGACATCAACAAAACCAAAGTCAACACTAAATTAATAGTCAGTAAGACGTTAAAATTCTTTACGGACGAAATTGAGCATCGGAATATAAAAATCAAGATTGGCCATCTGTCCGAATCACTTGGTGACCCCCAGTTACTGAACCAGGTTTGGAATAATTTAATGTCGAACGCTATCAAGTATACATCGAAAAAGGATGAAGCTTTCATTGAGATCGGCAGCTACCACAAGGATTACGAAACCATCTTCTTTATAAAGGATAACGGTGTAGGGTTTAATATGATGTATGCCGGCAAACTGTTCGGTGTTTTTCAGCGCCTGCATCGTCCCAGAGATTTCGAAGGCGTGGGAATTGGCCTTGCCAATGTAAACCGGATTATTACCCGCCATGGCGGCCGTTGCTGGGCCGAAGGAGAAGTCGATAAAGGTGCTTGCTTCTACTTCAGCCTGCCTGGGAGATTATCAAATCAATTAAAGTAAATACATACTATTAAGGATGGAAAATACTATTAAAATCCTGCACCTGGAAGACGATCCGAATGATGCGCTGTTGCTCCAATCGGTATTGCGAAAGTCGAAAATCCAGTTCGAATATTACCTGGCAGATAATGAGGAGGCCTATCATTCTTACCTTATAAATAACACATTCGATATCATACTATCCGACTACAACCTGCCCGATTACAGCGGAAATGATGCATTGAAATGGGCCCGGGAGAAATATCCTCATATCCCTTTTATTTTTGTAAGCGGAGTTATGGGTGAAGAGGCTGCCATCGAATCGTTGCTAAACGGTGCAACCGATTACGTGCTTAAAAACAAGATGGAAAGGCTTGGCCTGGCAGTAATGAGGGCCATTAAGGAAAAAGGGGAGCAGGAAGCACGCCTTAAAGCCGAAAAAGAAGTACTGAAGCTCTCACGCGCCGTGGAACAAAGTCCAAATTCGGTTATAATCACTGATACCAATGGAAATATTGAATATATTAACCCTAATGGTGAATCGATGACCGGTTTTCCGAGTACTGAATTAATGGGTGTTAATCCCCGGATCTTTAGTTCGGGCCAGACCCCGAAAGCACTTTACGAAGATCTCTGGCAAACGATACTCGCCGGACAGGTGTGGCAGGGTGAAATACTAAACAAAAAAAAGAATGGTGAACTTTACTGGGAATATGCCTTAATATCGCCGGTAATTGATGAGAATGGCAATATGATTAACTTCCTGGCCATCAAAACAGATATTACCGAACGTAAACGCCTCACCGAAGAACTTATTATTGCCAAAGAAAAAGCCGAAGAAAGCGACAGGCTCAAATCGGCCTTCCTAACCAATATAAGCCACGAAATCCGTACACCTATGAATGGCATACTTGGCTTTGCCGAATTGCTCGAAGCAGCTGAACTTAATGGCGACGAACAGCAGAACTACATACGGATTATCAAAAAAAGTGGTGACCGCATGCTCAATATTATCAACGAACTGGTCGATATTTCGAAAATCGAATCGGGACTGATGCCCACTTTTGTAACTGAAACAAATATTAACGATCAGATTGATTTTATTTTTTCATTTTTTGAACCTGAAGCAGAAGCCAAAGGGCTCAAGCTGACATACCATGCGGATTTGCCGGTCGACGAATCAGTTATCAGTACTGACCAGGAGAAAATCTTCGCTATTCTTTCCAATCTGCTGGCAAACGCTATCAAATTTACGAATGAAGGGTCAATTGAATTCGGCTACAAATTCAAACCAGTCAGCCTCAACGTCGGAGGCAAACTGGGTCCGGAATACATCGAATTCTATGTCACAGACACCGGTATTGGCATACCAGCCGACAGGCAGCAAGCGATATTCGAACGGTTTATACAAGCCGATATTTCCGACCGCAGACCTTTCCAGGGAGCCGGACTTGGATTATCCATAGCTAAGGCCTACGTTGGAATGCTGGGAGGTAAAATATGGGTCGAAAGCGAAGTTGGGAAAGGATCAACGTTCTATTTCACCCAGCCTTACCTCAACCGTTCGGACAACAAAAATAATATAGCCAATAACAACTCGGCCATTGGAGGCATAAATCAAGGCCGGAGGTTTAAAATACTGGTGGTCGAGGACGATGAAACATCCGAAATGCTTCTTACTATAGCCCTCGAAAAACTCAATGCCGAAGTATTAAATGCACGCTCAGGTTCCCAGGCGGTAGAATTGTGCCGCTGCATTCCCGACATCGACA
Source organism: uncultured Bacteroidales bacterium (assembly GCA_903887815.1). GTDB lineage: Bacteria > Bacteroidota > Bacteroidia > Bacteroidales > UBA4417 > UBA4417. Next base: position 11,865 of record CAISRK010000290.1, read on the forward strand.
TTGTTCTTATGGATATTAAGATGTATGGTATGAACGGGTATGATGCTACCCGGGAGATACGCACTTTCAACGCCCAAATTCCTATTATAGCTCAGACAGCTTTCGGGCAAATCGGCGATAGGGAAAAGGCTATGGAGGCAGGATGCAGTGATTATATTACAAAACCTATCGACATAACCTCATTAAAAGAAATTATTCAGCAACAACTCGATAAAACAGAATTATAGACAGCTGAAACCAATAAATCATTTATACGTTCTGTTTCCCTACCCTATCGGCTAAAGATAAAAAATAAGCACCAGCCGGTTACAAAATTCTGAACCATTTGAAAATTGGATTAATCGGTGAGTCTTCCTCCTGCATTTATCCAATCTGCAATAGTTGTTTTGTTGGCTGCCGACAAAGCACCCGTCGGAGGCATTGTCCCCAGGTCAACCGCCCTTGCCTTTATCCTGGAACCGGCTGCTACAATATTTACATCGGATTCAAAATTCAAACCGCCGGTGTTCGAAGGATTTATATGACAGCCTGACAAAGCGCAACTGCCCGATATGATTGATTTTGCAGCCAGAAACTTCGGACCAGGTATGCCGCTACCGGTATTATTATCTTCGCTCTTCGAACACGAAAAGAGTACAGCTGTAATCGATATAATGCTTATGACAAGGATTAGTTTTTTCATTTCAAATCAGAACTTAAATTAATAATGGAATTACGCTCACAAAGCTTACCCGGGCAATGCCCGAATTCCTTTTGCTGCAATAACTAACAACGGAATACAAAATTTGTTGGGCTAACTTTGATAAGTTAGTATAAAAGACAGAAAGTGGTATAAGCCGATCGAAAGTATAACATAGAGTATCAGCCCTGAAGAATATGATAACGGGTTTTTCGTATAGAATCATCATTTAATTACCATCCGATGCATCCGGTTTAACCAACCGGCTTTATATTGATACTCTTTCAAAGTCGCTATTTGATTCCTAATACAATTTGATGGATATACGATCTGAGAAATACATCTCACTTAGAAATGGGACAAAGTGGAGCATAAATATCCTTTTGCCAGTTGATTAAACTGTTCAATCTGGTGGAGTCTCCATTCCTCGCTTCTGCCATTGCATGTGGCAAGCAGGGTAGCAACACCGGGAGCAGCTTCAATTGCAGCTTCAGCATCCAGGAAAAGCAACCTCAACCTCCTTGCCATTATATCATCCAGTGTAATTGCCATTTCATTTTCAATAAACCATTTAACCTCGGCTTTTGTGTAAGGATACCGGGGATGTACCTTCTCCGATAAGAGGTTATGATCTTTAATTAGCTTCTCAATGGCACTAGAATCGGTTCCATAAACCGACAAATAACCATCCTGTACAGAATCCGGGCTGGCATGAATTCTGAGATTTTTTGTTTTCGATGGATAAAAAGGGAGTCCCGCTGATTGTACGCTAATATCGACTGTTTTTTCGGCCATGCTGCGGTAGGTGGTCCATTTCCCTCCGGTTACATGAACCAGGCCGGAAGGCAATACTTTTATAACATGATCGCGGGGAAGGACCGATGTATTTGTTGCCGCACCATGCTTTGCCAGGGGGCGTAAACCCACGTATACGCTCCGTATGTCGCTGTATGAAATCCGGGATGTTGTATATCGGTTAAAATGTCGTATCAGAAAATTAATTTCCTCTTGATGTGGTTTTGGTTCTTCTTCAATTTGATCGACAGGTGTATCGGTAGTTCCGATAATCAGTTTATCGTGCCAGGGTATAGTAAATATTACCCTTCCGTCATCCGTTTTCGGTATCATTAATGCTGAAGTGCCTCCGAAAAAGTGCTTTTCGATAACCAGGTGAATACCCTGCGAAGGAGAGATGGTTTGCTCAGCGTGATTTTCAGCCAGTTGAAGCAGGGAATCAGCAAAAACACCGGTAGCATTTATAATGATTTTAGCCAGGATGGTAAATTCTTTTCCACTGATTTCATCCCTGGCCTTTACCCCTGTAAGCTTTTTTCCTTCTTTAATAAAATCGTATACACTGCAATGGTTCACAATTACAGCACCGTGATTTACAGCTGTTTGTGCAATATTTACCGCCAGCCGGCTATCGTCGAACTGGCCATCGAAGTATAAAATACCTCCGCATAAATTCTGTTCCGAAAGGTCGGGAAGATGTTCCAGCGTTTCCTGTTTCGACAATAACCTGGTCCTACCGAGGCTTAGGCGGCCAGAGAGGAATTCGTACATCCACAGGCCGAATCCGTAATAAAATCTGTGCCACCACTTGTATACAGGCAGCACAAACGACATGGTGTGGCAAACATGAGGTGCGTTTCGCAATAATCTTCCCCGTTCCAGTAAAGCCTCCCGGACCAGGTGAACATTCCCTTGTGCCAGGTACCTGACGCCACCATGTACAAGTTTGGTCGACCGGCTGGAAGTACCTTTTGAAAAATCGTGTTTTTCGAGCAGTACCGTTTTATACCCTCTCGAAGCTGCATCAACAGCACAACCCAGGCCAGTTGCCCCTCCGCCGATAATTAGTATATCAAAAAAATTCTCACTATTAAGCTTATCCAGTTCCTGCTGCCTGTTCATGATTTGTCCGGTTAAACAATTGCCAATGAAGCTATAACAGCCTTATGCCATCCGGCAATGCATTCGTTTCTCTGCTGGTCAGCCATAGCGGGCAGGAATGCTCTTTCCACCTGCCATTGCGTTTGCAGTTCATCGGTACTATTCCAGAAACCTGTTGCCAGACCAGCCAGGAAAGCAGCACCCAAAGCCGTGCTTTCGGTAATTGTCGGCCTGACTACAGAAGTATTGAGCATATCGCTCTGAAACTGCATAAGGAGGTTATTACAGGCAGCACCACCGTCAACCCTTAGTTCCTTCACACGAATCCCGCTGTCAGCTTCCATAGCGGTTAAAACATCCATGGTTTGGTAGGCGATGCTTTCGAC
>CAISRK010000291.1 GCA_903887815.1 uncultured Bacteroidales bacterium
ATAGGTACAAATAAGTTTGAGCATAAGTTGGATACTACTATTTTGCAAATCCGGCATTTCCAACTGACTTAATCTATTTCAGCACATTACAAAGTTCCGTTTACGCATTAATCTAATTACACCATGTCAAAATTCCAATCGCTTGTTTTACTGACACATTCACTCACCCTGGCAGAGAAAAAGGCATTCAGGATACGCTCTTCACGAAGCAAACCGGAAACTGATTATATTGTATTGTACGACATAATCGAAAAGAACCGTGATATGCCTACCCAGATGCTTTTGGGTGAGTTCCTGAAAGTACGGCCGAAAGCCTCGACTGAAACCACCATAAAATACCTTTTTGAATTATTACTAGATTCAATGCTCGAACTAAAAAAAGATCAGGACAGCTTCTACTTTCTGTTCAATAAAATTTTAAAAGCCAGGGTTTTATATGAAAAATCCTTATTTGACGAATGCTTCGGGTTGCTGGAAAACATTATTGACCAGGCCGAGATGTATGAGAACTATTATGCTTTGCTGCTTGCATCCCGGCTGGAACTCGATTACCTGCTTGCGCTTAATTTCCCTAACCTGAACGAAAAATCACTTTTAAAAAAACAGTTCCGGCTGAATGAAGCTTTAAAATATGTACGAAAAATCAATGAACAATCGTCACTCTACGAAAATCTTAAACACAGGATTGTTCACAAAGGCCATGCAAGGTCGCAAAAGCAAAAAGACGAATTAAACGATTTGGTTTACAGCGAAATAAGTATAGTAGCTTCACAAAGCCTCGATAATTTCGAAATCAGTAAACTCCACCAGCTTTTCCAAGCTAACTACCTTATTAGCGTAGGCGATTATCAATCGGCTCTAAATTCCTACATTGAACTGAACAATCTCTTTGAAGCCAACAAACACCGCTGGAGCAACCCACCTGTTTACTATCTACTCACTCTCGAAGGCGTGCTCGAAAGCCTTCGAAGTATACACAATTATGCAGGTATGACATATTTCATCAATCAGTTGAAATCAATCGACAGTCAATCAGCCAGTTTCAGAATAAACCTAACCTGCCTGATTTATCTTTACGAATTATTTCCTTTTCTCGATAACGGTGATTTTACATCGGCTATGTCGCTTATGAATACTTACAAGGATACTTTGTTCGATAAACTCTTCACTCTCAACAGGGCGCGCCAGGCGGAACTTTGCCTGTACACTTCCCTTATTTTCTTTGGGAACTCCGATTATCACAGTGCTCACAAATTCCTGAACCAGATTATCCTCAGAGGAAAAAATTATTACTCTCTACCGCTTTACAAAACAATCCGGTTGGTAAACCTGATGATTTTATATAAACTTGGGGATTTTGACCTCATCAAATATGAAATACGGTCAATGAAACGCGATTTACCGGATGCTGCCAAAGAAAACAAAATAGAACGCTTTCTTTTCCGCTTTTTAAGCAAACAGACACCACCTTCACTTTTAAAAAGAGAACAACTACTTGAAAAGTCACTAAAAGAATTCGAAGAAATCCAGCAGGATGTTTTCGAAAAACAGATACTTAGGATTTTTGATTTTACTGCCTGGGTAGAATCAGTCATCAGGCGAGTACCGCTTTCAAACTTGTTACAAAAACAGATGCTGGTATATAAGAAAAACGTAACAGAGGGTCAGACGTAACTATTCGGAATTTTACCTTATTAATAGAAGTAAATACCTTATTACCCTACCGGCAAATCACAAGTTTAGCTGCATCAATTCCAATAAGAGTCTCATATGTAATAAGGTATATACCGTTATTTAAATGAGACACATCAATTTGCAAAGGTAAAATTGAATGGGGGTATTTCATCAGTGTTTCACCGGTCATGGTGCGTATTTGAATCAATCCTGCATCAGGGTTAATATCGACCTTTAGTTTAATTCTGATTTCATTCTTTGCCGGGTTTGGGAAAATGCTGAGCGCCGATGCCAGAGCAGGTGAAGCCTTATGTATCCCGAAAAGTTTGCCTGGGTTGCCGAAATACAGGCCCAGGCCGCCCGAATAATTACCAATTAGCATATCGCTGAGCGTATCGCTGTTAAGTTTACCAATAGCTACAGCAGTGCGCCAGCCTTCCTTTACTTTCGGGACTGTACCTAGCAGTCTGAAAGTGCCATCAAGATTATTATCCACCTGGTCGTAAACAAAAACATCACCAAATTCGGATCCGACGAAAAGATAAGTTGTGCCAAGATTATCCTTATAAAAATACGGAACGCTATACCCATAGTTCGAAAGCTGTGTGTTGGTAACATCCACTCCTCCTAAATGATCCGAAACCATGAAAAAATCAGGTTCCGTTTTATTGCCTGTATTTTTATAGTAATTGAGGGTTCCGTTCCTTTTGCCGCAAACAATATCGGTTAGGCCGTCATTATCCATATCCCGGAGCTGAGGCGCTGCGAAGTCACCTGCGTCAATCGAATACCACGACGCATCAGTACATTTAAAACTTGCCGGTTGACCCGGTAAAGCCCGGTTTTCGCAATATACAAGTTTCCCCAACGAATTGCCACATACCAGGTCGGCATCGCCATCACCATCCATATCGGCAAGCGAAGGAATAAGCGATTGCATATGAAGCGAATCGAGATGGGCAATATTCCTGTCTGCAAGCCTGAATGATGGTTTCGACGCGGTTCCTGTATTCAGCAGAAGAGCAACCTTTGCAGTAAACGTACACTGCAGGCCTGTTAAGGGAGAATAAATACAGGTATCGGAATAGCCGTAATTCCCTACCAGTATATCCTGCAATCCATCCCCGTTATAATCAAAAAATACAGGATAAGCTCCGGATCCCAGATCGAGCATTTCGTCCTGCAAGAAGCTGCCTGGCACCTTGTTGTATAAAGGTTGCGAGCTGCTTCCTATATTGAGATAAAGGCTGATGCTTTTAAAATTCTTCGACTTGGTTAAGGATGGCTCAAAAGGCGATACAAGCAGGTCTTTGATTCCGTCGTTATTCACATCGGTTAGCATGGCAGCTGGGAATGAATTCATATTTACAGGATCAGCAGTACCCGGGAAAGCGTTGGTTTGCGATACCATCCGGGCATCGGCCGGTGTGCCTCCATTTAACAGGTGGACCAGTTGGCTGAAATCCACATCACCGATCGTAATATCGGGTAAGCCATCACCGTTCAGGTCGTTTACAAGCAACGTTGAGCCTGTATGCTTGGGATCCTCCAGGTGACTTTTTACAATTTTCCCGGGTGAATCACCAGTTGCACATGTATCGAGCACGATTGTGTTATCCTCGTTTCCTTCGGCAAAATGGCCCCAGCATGACGACGCTTTCACAAATGTGAGCGAATCGGGTTTCCCGTTAAGTTCCATCGAAGTGTTCCTGTGCCACTCAACAAATGAGCCCAGTCCCCAGAAAGTGAGTATATCAAGATCCCCGTCGCTATCAATATCAGTAATGGCAGGATAATCGGCATATGTAACAAGTATATTGGTCAATGTTGTGCCCTGCATTGAAAGTAAGTATGGATTTGTGACAAGGGTGAATTTCAGTCTGGTTTCGGAATCATTCCTGTAAACCTTAATACCACCGGTGGTATAGGTAAAAATGTCTTTTTTACCATCATTATTATAATCAACAGCCTGCACCCACTGTTCGAGTGGAGGAAACTGTGAAGCATATTCAGGTGCAAAACGGTATTTAACATGCGACCCGGCCAGAACAAGGAATGGCAATATTTTGTTTCCATGCCTGTCGAATACCAGGATATCATCGGTTCCATCAAGGTTGATATCGATGTTTGCGAACTGGCAGCTATTCATTCCGCCTGCAAAAGGAAATAATAAAGTATCGGCATTTTCGCCAATCAACAAAACGCTGTCGTTCCTGCTATATTCATGAATAACCGACAACTGGGCCATAGCCTTATAGTTTACTGAACAAAGAAGGACTAAAACCATATAACCAAATTGCCGGAATAACTTCAAATTTTGCATTTAAACGAATTTCTACAAAGTTTAAGACATGATAAAATCCTGGACGAAAATTCCAGATTTCAGGTTCTGGTTCCTGTTTTTGTCTCACCATCCTCCCCTGTGACTTTCCCAAATCCCTTATTCAACACGATATATCCGACATCCCACATCCGACATCCTACATTAAAACACCTTCAACCCTGCGCTTACCGGCAAGTGATCCGATGGATAATACTCTCCGTTGTATTGAGAGTTTACCTTATACTGAACAACCTTATTTATGCCTTTTATGAAAATATAATCGATACGTTGGCCAGGTATCCCATTCACTTTAAAACCAGTAAACGTAATTTCAGGACCCTGGATTTCGGAACTTAATAAGCGGGCATCTGTAAGATGAGCAGGGTTTTTCCCGTCTGTTATAATCATATAAGGTTCGGAGTCAGGGGTAGCATTAAAGTCACCGATGACTACAGCAGGGAGTTTTCCTGAAAGTGAATCCACGACATGTAAAAGAAGATTAGCCGAATTACGTCTGGCGATTTCTCCCATATGATCGAAATGGGTGCAGAAAACGAAGAACATTTTTCCGCTGCTGATTTCTTTAAATTTTCCCCAGCTCACAACACGGTTGCATGCGGCATCCCATCCCCTGCTGCCGGCTATTTTAGGCGTTTGCGAAAGCCAGAATGTTGAAGATGACTGAAGGCTGAACCTGGCTGAATCGTAAAACAATGGCGAAAACTCACCGGCTTCCTTACCGTCGTCGCGGGCCAGGCCAATTCGTTTATATGAAGGGAAAGCTCTTTCAAAATCTGCAAGTTGTACTTTAAGCACTTCCTGTAATCCAAAAATACCGGGTTTCACTTCGCGTATATTCGAGAATACATTTTCTTTGCGGTTATCCCAGGTATTGGGAGTATCATCAGGTGTAGCCATGCGTATATTATAAGTCAGCACTTTAAGGTTTGCATCCTGGGCATTTGCAACCAAATTGAATAAAGGTATGCAAACAAGTGTAAAACCGACTATTTTCAGAGGTGTTATAATTTTCATATTCCGGGAATGATATTCATCAAATTGAAAAAATCTCAAATGGGTTGAGCATTAATGCAAAGATCGGAATAATGCGGATGCAGTTAAAATCCCGGAGAAAAGAAATAAAAATCCTTACTAAAATCAGCATAATCGCAGTTCAATCAGCTCCTTTGTTAATAAGTAGGTTACAAAACGGCACAATTCTTTATGCTGGCGGGTTTGTTATTTGCCAATAGATTTCTATCTTTGCAGGCTCAAAAAAGTAAAGTTTATCTAACTACCTAAATTCTAAACACATGCAGAATAAAGGCACAATTCGTTTCTTTGCAATAGCTTTTGCAGTGGTGTCTCTTTTCCAGCTTTCATTTACATTGGTAACCTCGATTACCAGGAATAGAGCGGATAATTATGCCAATAACGAACAGGCAATTGCCTTAGCTAAACAATTAGCAAAAAACGATGCCCTTCTTGAAATCAGTCTAAAGGACTCCATCATCGAAGCCCGTACGCGTTACTACCTCGATTCAGTAGCAAACCAGCCTGTTTATAATATACTTCTCCGCAAGTATACGTATAAAGAGTGTCTCGACCGTGAAATCAACCTCGGACTCGACCTCAAGGGTGGGATGAATGTAACTATGGAAGTATCCGTTGCCGATGTGGTTAATGGTATGTCAGGCTACAGTACAAACCCTGTTTTCACTAAGGCAATGGCTATGGCAACTGAGAAGCAGAAAACCAGCCAATCGAACTTTGTAACGCTTTTTGGCGAATCGTTTACCCAGATCGATCCAAATGCAAAACTTTCAGCCATTTTCGGCCGTATGGAATTGCGAGAGAAAATCAGGCCAACCTCAACTAACGAAGAAGTTCTGGCAGTTGTGCGCCAGGAATGTAACGATGCTTTCGATCGTACTTTCAATATTCTGCGTAACCGTATTGACCGTTTTGGTGTTTCACAGCCCAATATCAGCAAGCACGCTACCAGCGACCGTATTCTTATCGAGTTACCAGGCATAAAGGATTCGGACCGCGTTCGTAAACTCTTGCAGGGATCAGCCAAACTGGAATTCTGGGAAACCTATAAATTCAGCGAACTGGCACCGGTTTTCAATGATGCCAACAAGCGTCTCGCTGGCATGACCGGAATAAATGACTCTACAACAGCGGTTACTGATACACTTGTTGCCAGTGCCGACTCAAGTAAAGTTGCAAAGGCAGATACAAAGGCTGTAAAGACTGATACCGCAAAAAAATCAAGCCTTGCGGATAAACTCAAATCGGATACTACTTCTACCGGTAAAAATCAGCAACTTGAGAAATACAGGAAAGAAAACCCACTTTATGCTTACCTGCAACCCGCTTATCAGCAGCAGGGAGGAAAAACTTTTGCCACCAACCGTGCCACTGTTGGATATGCAGCTGTAAAAGATACTGCACGTGTTAACAGGATGTTAGCTAAAGTAAAAGGCATGTTCCCCCGTAACTGCCAGCTTGCATGGATGGTAAAACCTGAAAAGGATGCACCTGAAGTTCTTGAACTGATGGCTCTTAAATCGTCGAACCGCGAAAATACAGCAGCACTCTTCGGAGATGTTATTGTTGACGCCCGCCAGGACTACGATCAAAACGGCAGGGTTGAAGTTTCGATGGGTATGAATAATACCGGTGCAAAAATATGGCGTAACCTTACCCGTGATAATGTTGGCAAGCAAGTTGCTATCGTACTCGACGGTTATGTATATTCAGCCCCTAATGTAAACGACGAAATTCCTAACGGACGTTCATCCATATCAGGTAACTTCAGCGTAGAAGAAGGACAGGACCTTGCAAACGTGCTGAAAGCCGGCAAACTTCCTGCACCTGCACGTATTGTTGAAGAAGCTGTTGTTGGACCTACACTTGGTAAAGAAGCTATCAATGCCGGTTTATGGTCATTTATAGTTGCTTTTGCACTCACCCTGCTTTATATGATATTCTACTACAACCGAGCAGGTCTTATTGCAAACGTTGCACTTGTGGTTAACCTTTTCTTTGTATTCGGAGTACTTGCTTCGATTGGTGCTGTTTTAACACTTCCCGGTATCGCAGGTATTGTGCTTACACTGGGTATGGACGTCGACAAGAACGTAATTATCTATGAACGTATCAGGGAAGAACTCAGGGCTGGAAAAGGCATGCGTCTCGCCATTGATGACGGTTATAAACACGCATTGACAGCTATTGTCGACAGTAACGTTATTACCTTACTCACAGGTATTGTACTTTACGTTTTCGGATCAGGCCCGGTTCAGGGATTTGCTACCACGCTTATCATCGGTATCCTGAGTTCGATGTTCTGTGCAATCTTCATTACACATCTGCTCTTTATCCGCTTGCTGGACAAAAACAAAACGATTACTCTTTGGAACCGTTTTACTGAAAATATACTTACCCATACAAAAATTGACTTTATCGGTCTCAGGAAAGTATTCTATATTATTTCAGGTGCATTGGTAGTTATCGGGATAGTTTCACTATTTACCAGGGGACTCAGTTATGGTATCGATTTTAAAGGTGGACGTACTTTTGTTGTACGTTTCGATAATGACGTGCGTACCGATAATATCCGTAAAGCTTTATTGACCGAATATGGACAGGAACCAGAAGTAAAAACTTTTGGTAAAGCCAGCCAGGTAAAGATTACCACTTCTTATATGATTGATGACTCATCACCCAAAGTGGATTCAATTGTTGAGGCTAAGTTATTCAGAGGTTTAAGTCCGCTTTATAAAGATAAAATCTCGCAGGCTGATTTCCTTTCGCATACAGAAAAGAAAGCCTATGGGAAAATGAGTTCACAGAAAGTTCAGCCTACTATTGCTTATAGCCTCCTGGTAAAAGCGTATTATGCGGTATTCTTTACACTTCTCATCGTGTTTGCCTATATCGTACTGCGTTTCCGCAAATGGCAGTGGGGAGTGGGTGGAGTTGTTTCACTGTTCCACGATACATTCATTGTTATTACCATATTCTCGGTACTTCACGGATTACTGCCATTCAGTCTTGATATCGACCAGCATTTCATTGCTGCTATCCTGACCATTATCGGTTACTCCATTATGGACTCGGTAATTATCTTCGACCGTATCCGTGAGTATACCGCTCTTTACCCGAAACGTAACCTGCAGGAAACAATGGACGCAGCTATCAATAGCACCCTAGGCCGTACACTGAACACGTCAGGTATTACTTTTATGGTACTTCTGGCTATGTTCCTCTTCGGAGGTGAAGTTATCCGCGGATTTACGTTCGCGTTGATGATTGGTGTTGCAGTGGGAACATACTCATCCATTCTGAACGCTACACCTATTGCCTACGACCTTATTATGTGGCAGAGAAACCGCCAGGCTGCAAAGCTGAAATTAACTGAGAAGAAATAATTCTCAACCCTTTTTGATACTAAAAGCCCTGGAAATTCCAGGGCTTTTTTTTTATCCTGCAAAGCTTATTCTATCAGGTTTACTATCAGACAATCCACGTTTGAGAAGTAAACTGTAATCCATATCCTGGCGAAGGCTGAAGTTTCCCGAAACAGGAAAACTCTTACCTTTGCTGTATCTATTCAACATCATTGCATGAAGCCTGTTTTATCTTTCCTGCTTATTTTCTCGCTTATCCAGTCGCTCTTTACCGGAAGCCAGGTTAACCTTGAGCTATATAGCGCGGATAAGAGCCAATGGCAGGAAACACATTTTCTGAAACAGGATCTGCCCGATATATGCGCAGTACCTCCAAGAGGAAGTTTGAACCAAAGCTTCCAGAATAGAAATTATGGCATTCCGTTTCAGTACAACAATGTTTTTGCGTTCAGGATTGAAAGCCCGTTAGCAGCGGTTGCAAGAATCCCATTCGGACCTGTAACATTTATAAACTATTATCCTGCACCGCTGTATATTCTTAATGGTGCCATGCGGATATAAAAACTCCGTTGATCATTTTACCTTCCGGTTCCGGAGAGGCAATTTATGAAAAATTATTTTCAAGGGTAACCCTGATCCATCCGCTTACAGCGACATAGGAATATTCAGGCATTTCCCTTTAATCATTTTAATAAAACGCATCACTATGAATACAAATGAAAATCCCGAAAACAACGATCAAGTGAAGAAAAACTCAGGTGTTTTGCCGTTTTTTATCATAATAGGAGGATTTGTAGCCCTATTGATCCTGATCAAATTGTTTATATAAAATAAGCCGGTTTATCAAAACATAATAGAAAAGCTCTGCAAAGTGCGGAGCTTTTCTATTTCAGAATATTTCAGTAATGAAGTCTGGCTTTTAGCTGTGATTACCTGACTTTCTTGAAAACATAAGTTATCGTTCCCCTTTGTTCGTCAGGGGCATTATCGTCGGGCGAAAAAACTGTTTTGAGGGCAGCACTCTCGGCCTGCTGGCGCAAACCGATTTCAGAAATAGTAGTTCCTTTGGCACCAGCCGAAGCATATGTCACTTTGCCTTGCTTGTTAACTTTGATTGAAACAACTATTTTCCCCTGTTCAGGCGAATTATAGAATGGACGTCCCAAACTTCGGGCGCTGCGTGTTCCCAAGTCGTAAGAGATACCTCTGCCGTTCCCTCCGCCGGTTCCTGAGCCATTGCCGGAACCCGAACCCGATCCGGAACCGCTACCGTTGCCTGAGCCGTTGCCTATGCCCTTGCCTGTACCTGTACCTCCATAGTTACCTGAGTTGTTTGTACCGTCTTCTCTTCCCTGGTTACCAGGCTTGCCGGTTGTACCATCGTTGGCAGTTTTTTTCTTTTTATAGAGCGCGTTAGGATTAACAACAGGTTGCTTAACAACTTCCCGATGAACAGGCTGTTTTACGGCCGTATTTTTTTCGGTTTTCTTTTTGGTATTATCCGGTTTCGAAGGAACAGCCACCGATTCCTCGTTTTCCTGGGTTAATACATCATCGGCCTGGGTATTTGGCGCTTTAATTTCAGGCTGAACCGGTGGTATAATGGCTTCAGTAACTTTCCTGTTTTCAAAATCCGGCACGCTGATATCGGCAAACTGGTTATCGCCCATTCCATCGTTGCTGGTGCCAAGGTTTATCTCCAGACCATTCCCTCCTCCTCCTCCTCCCTCGTCGGGCCAGGGTGGAATCGGTGTGTGGAAAACAATGACAAAAAACAAAAACAGCAGCAGGCCGTGGAACAATAAAGTCCCGGCTATACCCAAAATATGGTTTCTTACGCGATTATTATCCGTTTGTTCCATTGGGAGCCTTGGTTGCCAATACCATTTTTACTTTCAACTTATTACCTATTTCGAGCACGTTCACAAGATTCTGAACCGTAATGCCGCTGTCGCAACGTAAAATTACCGTCAGGTCTTTCGATTTACTTAATTCCGATGCCAGCATAGGTTCCAGCATTTCGAAGGTAACCGGCGCATTGTTTACAAAATACTGCAACTCCTTTGTAACCGAAATCGTTACTTCTTTCTGGCGCAAAGACTGGTTGTGCTTAGAATTGGGCAACGTTAACTTAACAACGTTCGGATTGAGTAATGTCGACATAATCAAAAAGAACAACATCAGTAAAAACATTATGTCGTTCATGGATGATGTTGCGACTTCTGCCGTTATTTTTGTTCGTTTGCGAAGGTTCATTTTGAAGGTTCCTGTA
>CAISRK010000292.1 GCA_903887815.1 uncultured Bacteroidales bacterium
AAGTTCCTTTGCTATGATTTACTGCAAATCAGGAGATCCTGGTAATCAAAATAGGACTCCCGACCGCACCATTGGCCATACTTAATGGTTTCCAAGGCTAAATCAGCCTTTTCCAGTTTTTCGAGCAGCCATTCTTCGTCGTAGGCAACATTTGCAGTATCGACCTTTGAAGAATGCAGCCTGTAAAACCCTTTATTAACAGGGAAGTTCATATGGTTGGGCTGGTTTATCATGAGGTCCTCCGATTCACAATTCACGATGAAGAATGAAATCAGACAGGTTGCCCCGGGTTTCATTACTCTGCCAATTTCGTTGATATAATGTTCAACTTCAGCGGGCATCATATGGGTGAAAACAGAGGTCAGGAATACAAAATCGAATTTGTTTGCGGGATAAGGGAAGATAAAATTACTGGCATCAACTTTATCGGAAGTGTTATATAGCGAATTATACAAGCCTGTATATTCGAAACGGAAATTCGGATAACGGGTTGCAATATGTTTATTGCACCAGACGATCCCGCTTTTTACGATATCAAAGCCATCGTAAGAACCTTTTTCGGAAAGGAAACTGGTAAGCGGCAGGGCCATGCGCCCGATTCCACATCCTATATCCAGTACTTTATGCTCAGGTTTTAATCCACCCAATTCTTTGAAATAACCAAGGAAACGATCCCCCAGTTTCACATAATCACCGGGGCCGATAAAGATTTTTCCCCTCGGAGGAACTCCATAAGGCCGTTTATTTCCAAATGATTCAAATAAGTCGACCGGCAGGTAATAAAGTCTACGGAAGAAATAACGAAGGCTGACGGGTAATAAATAGTACAGGTATCGCTTCATAAATTTATTTTGATATATTTCTATTTGGCAAAGTTTTAAACAAATTCAGTTTTGACAAATTATGATTTTCGGGTTAAATCCAGTAAACCATTTATTATCGTAAGCGGATGAGCAGGATTGCCGGGGATATACAAATCGACAGGGTATTTATCCAGGAAACTACGATCGATTGCCGCACTGCCTGCGAATATCCCGCCACTTATGGCATCGGTTCCAACCAGTACAATAATTTTAGGATCAGGGGTAGCATCATAGCAAATCTGAAGCGGTTCGGCCATATTTTCTGTTATAGGCCCGGTTATTACAATGCCATCGGCATGGCGAGGTGAGGCCACAAACTCAATCCCAAATCTTCCCATATCAAACTGCACATTATTAGCCGCGTTGAGTTCCCATTCGCAACTGTTGTCACCACCGGCTGAAACTTGTCGCAATTTGAGTGAGCGTCCGAACAGACTGTGTATTTCCCGGCGGACTTTTTCCGGGTTTACTTCAACAAGTTTGTCGTCACCTTCTTTTATAATAAGGCTTTCCCTTTCGTTCGCCGAAATCTTATAATCGGCTGTGAACTGAATCTTTTCAGGAAACCGCATGGCACATTCACCACAAAATGTACATTTTCCAAGGTCGATACAAACCGGGTTTACCGAAATAGCATTTACCGGACAAAGTTCATTTAATTCCTTTTCGTCCACTTTTACAGTCGTAATCACAGGTCTTCCCCTGAAAATTCCCGGCACTTTTGCTGTTGTAACATCAGGAATAAACTGTTTGCCCTGGTGGTAGAGTATTTTGAGGTTGTTGAACATTGGTGCTTGTTTAGGGGATGGAAAATGAAGGGGTGATTTTGTTTTTTTACTTAGTTTAATTTTATTGGTCATTCGTGGACATACAATTGTGGAGCGTTGAGAAGGCTTGGCTTTTGAGTTGTTTGGGTTGTAATACGATGGTCATACAATTGTCATTCGTGGTCATTCAATGGTCATTCAATTGTTGATGACTGGGCTGGTGAGTATTTGACTTGTTTGTGCGATAATTTTGAACTTTGCATTTTAAATTTTTGATTTCCTCTCCCTAATCCCTAAACCCCAATCCCTCACAAATCATGCCCGCTGTAAGACAGGTTAAAGCTCTTATTACAGATCGGGAAATCGGAGATTTCGTTGTTCCTCACTGAAAGTGCCAAAGCCATCCAGTTATGAAATGAAGGATCTTTGATTTTATAATGTATTAATTTGCCATTTGACCCGGTAATTGCGCAGTGGCATATTTCGCCTCTCCAGCCTTCAACCAGCGAGATTGTAAACAGATCTGCACATGGAGTTTTCAGTATGGAGGAAGATTGTAATTCCGGAACTTCAGGAACGTTTTCAAGCAGCGCGCGAATGTATTTTATGGATTGAAAAACTTCTTTTTTCCGGATTGTAACGCGTGAGTAAACATCACCATGCCTTTTTACAATAGGCTTATGATCCAGTTCGGAGTAAAGGCAATGTGGATGCGAAACCCTTGTATCGCGGACAACTCCTGATGCACGTGCGGTCATGCCTACAGCTCCGATTGCGGATGCATCTTCGGTTGACACCACTCCTGTGCGCTCAAACCTTGATAAAGCACTTGGCATATTAAACAATTCCTTGTTCATCTCGGTAAAATCCGGTTCAAACGTGTCAAGCACAACTGTGAGCCTTTTTGCAAGTTCGGATGTTAAAGGATATCGGTTTAAACCCGGCCGGATCAATCCTTTCGAGAGGCGGTTGCCACACCATTCCTGTAAAAAATTTATAATAGGAGTACGCAGCCTGCCGAAAACGGAACTGCCCAACTGGTAGGCAATATCGGTACAAACAGCACTCAGGTCGCCGGTATGAATTGCTATTCTTTCCAGTTCAAGTGCGATGGTCCGGGCATAGTCGATATCGCGGCCAGGTTCAAAACCGGTTAAACTCTCCCAAACCTGCGCGAAAGCGACGGAATGTCCGACAGTGGTGTCGCCAGCAATATTTTCAGCCAGCGTAGCCAGTTGATTAAGCGGTTTTTCCGCCAGGAACAATTTCTCAATCCCACGGTGCTGGTAACCTAACTGTATCTCGAGATGCAGGATTTGCTCCCCGTTGCATATAAACCGAAAATGTCCCGGTTCAATAATTCCTGCATGGATCGGACCAACTCCCACCTCGTGAAGCTCCTCACTGTCAATAGAGTAGAAAGGGTAATTGGAAATTACATTCGTTTTGTCGAAACGATCATGAGCGTACCGAACGGGTTTTAGCCAGGGATGATCGCTATACTGTACACCATAGTTTTCGTGTATTTCGCGCTCAAATTTTTCAAAACACAACTGCTTGGCTGTAAATGAATGAAGCTCAGAATGAATATCAACAACGCTTGAAGATATATAAATAACATGTTCATCATCATCGGCAATGCAACAGATCAGTAATATCTTTTCGCCCTCAGGATAACCGAAATAATTCACACAGTGCCTGCCGGCAGTTTCAACCACCATGCCTGTGTTCAATATCAGGAACGCGTTGTACGAAATTTCGGGAATATCCGAAACCGGTACGGGCTGATTGTTTTTTATGGTTAAGTAATGCATTTGTATGAATTATAAATTATGAGTTATGAGTTATGAGTTTTTGTGTGTTTATAGGGGTAGAAGACTCACACTTTCCTTGAGCATCTGGACGAAAATGGCGGGCGGATTCAATCCCAGGTAAACGGCGGTTGCAAGCAAAACAAACTGGGAAAGTGATTCCCATGGACTTATTTTTTCAACATTTGAATCATCGAAACCAACTGCCGGCACAAAAAGCACTTTGAAGATATTTTTCCCGAAAGCCCAGATAATCATGGTCAGGAGCAAAAGAACGGCAATCAGGAGTATGATCTGGCCCGCATCGAACAACGATTTGAAAATCAGGAACTCACTTACAAACATTCCCGATGGCGGCATGGCGGTTGCACTTATAAATCCAAGCAAAAGCACCATTGCGCCCGTTGTATTGTATTTAAAGTAATTGCCTATATGGTATATGCTTTTGTCCTGGAAAACCCTGTAGAGCTGGTTAAACTGGAAAAACAGGCTCGATTTCACAAAAGCATGCAATATAATGTGCAGTACCGCAGCATAATACCCGATTCCTCCGGCAGCAACCCCGAGCATCACTATTCCCATGTGCTCGATTCCCGAGTAAGCAAACATCCGCTTAATATTTTTTACCTTCAGCATATAAACGGTTGAAACAAAGAGCGAAAGGAAAGCGGCTGAGCCTACTACCAGCTGCGCCCAGTGCAAAAGGGGGGTATTGGCAACTACTATATAAAAGCGGAAAATACCGACAAAACCAAGGTTCATCAATACTGTTGCAAATAATGCTCCTGCCGGTGCCGGGGCTTTGTCCTTTGCATCTATACCTGCCGTAAACATCGGGACTAACCCAAGTTTAGCGGTAAATCCCGTAAAAATAAACAGGAAGGCCATCCGCAGCCAGACCGGGTTGAGCTCGGCTCTTCTGGCCAGCAGGTTGCTGAACGAAAGATCGTCGGAGCCGGCATGCTGCAGCGAAAGGCTCAGGAAAAGGATCCCGATGAAAATGAACGTAATACTGATAGCACAGATAAATACATATTTCCAGGTGCCTTCGAGCGCCAGTTTGTTGCGGTGATGATAAATCAGGGCCGAAGCGCTTAACGTCGTTATTTCAGTAAAGATCCAGGTTACGGCTATGTGGTTCGAAAGATACCCTGCACTTATGGCCATGATAAGCAGAACCATCGAGGTGAGGTAAATGGCCCTGGTTTGAGGATTTTCTTTGTGATTTTCAATATAAATATAACTGTGGATAAAGGCAGGGATAGCAATTATACTCATGGTCACCAGTAAAATAATACCCAATGAGTCGAATTTAAAATAAACAAGTTCGTTATTTCCATAATGCATGCAGGCATAGGTTGTAAACAGCGATTGCAAAACCAGGAAAAGTCCCGCCAGTGAATAAACAAACAGCTTATTCCTGCTGAAAAACAGGATGACAGCAATGGCTAGTGCGCCTAACAGATAAACTCCAATCATCGGTTTCCGGGATTTCTCGATTAATAATCTTTTAAGTTACTCAGCTGATCTACATCTACATCCTTAAATACGTCGCCGATCTTATTCAGGAATATACCCAGTATCAGCACACTGGCAAAAATATCCAGCAGTATTCCCAGGTTCACAAGCATTGGCATTTCATTTCCTACAGCAAGCGAAAGCACGAATACGCCGTTCTCAATTACCATGTAACCCATTACATGTGTAATAATCTTACGGCGGGTAGCTATAAGGTACAATCCGAAAAACAGTGTAGATAAGGCTACCACAAAGAAAATCTTATCCAGGTGGGTATCTTTTATGGTATTGGATATCAGGATGGTAATCACCACAATAAAAGTTGTGATTACAAGTGATACAAAATTCGGGAGGAAGGGTTCAGCTTCGCGGGTAATGTTATTGCGTTTGAGCAGGTATCCAAGGAAAATCGGCACTGCTAGTGATTTGAACACAATGGTTTCGAGCAGGATAAGTACCAGGTTAAGCGTATTAATTTCGTTTAGCTGGATAAATACTACGAAAAACAATATTACGCCCTGAAGGGCCAGCACTTTGATATAGGTCATCAGCCGGTTGGCGATTGCCATATAAAAAAGCGTGATTATAAAGGTTATTAGTAGTACGTGTATCATTGTATCAAACTGTATTAAAATATCTTACATGAATTTCTGAAGGATCAGCAGCACACCGAAAAAGATCAGTAAACTCACCGATGTAAGCGCGACAATAAACTGCGGGTTATGATTCATCCGGAACCTGGCCATAAAGGATTCTATTAGCCCTATACTCACCGCCATTACAAACTGTATGGCAAAAAATGAAGGGATCGCATATTCGTATGGTATTACACCAATAAACAGGTTCACGATAAGAGCGCCGTAGATGGCGAACTTAATATAACCGGCTGTAAAAATGAGTCCCAGGTCAAAACCGCTGTTATCGAGGATCATAACCTCGTGAATCATAGTGAGTTCGAGGTGGGTTTTTGGATCATCAATTGGCATACGGCTGCTTTCAATCATGGAGATCATCAGGAGTACAAAGGTTGCCAGCGCGGCAAGCGCATAACTGATTTGTGACCCTATATGCAATGCTGCAAAGATTTCGTGAAAAGAAGTGTGACCCGATAATAATGCGAGTGAGCCCATTAAAATAAAGAAAGCAGGTTCGGCAAACATCGAGTACAAAGCTTCGCGGCTGGCACCCATACCTTCGAAACTGCTGCCCGTGTCCATGGCGGCAATAATGGTGAAGAATTTTCCAAGAGCAAGAACATAGGCGAAAAATATAAAGTCGCCGTTAAAACTCAGCACTCCGCGCGACTGCCCGAACGGAACTACCAGCATAGCCATAATTACCGAAGCAAAGTAAATGGTAGGCGCTATCTGAAACACAAAACTGGTGGTCTCACTGTAAACCACGCCCTTGCGGAACAGCCGGATCACATCGCGCACAGGCTGCAATATTGCCGGTCCTTTGCGGCCCGATGCCAGGCTCTTTGTACGGATAATGATCCCCGTAAAAAAGATGGCAGCTATCACTATTAAAAGTACACTCAGCATATTATAAATGTTTTAGGAAGTCGATGAATGAATAAAGATTCTGGTAAATCACAGGGATACTCAACACCGCCAGGATGAAAAGTACTCCGTACAGAATGTACATCTGGAGTTTCCCGTTATGCAGGAAAATAAAGCGTCCCATAAATGATTTATTTACTTTCAACGGGTCGTCAATCAGCCATTTTTCAACCTTGTCGTAAGGATGCGTATGATATTTCCCTTCCGAAGGAAAAATCCCGTGAATTTCATCCTCGTGTTTCCCGATAAGCAGAAAGGGTGCAAACAGCTTACTGTATGTTCGCACAAACGAACCGGCAGTGTATTGTATTCTGTGTGTCGGTGCGCTATAACCGCATCCCCAGGTCGGACCTGTTTCAATTTTTCGTTTATGGAGGGCAAATTTCCGTACTGCATAAATAACAACCACCAGAATAATCAGCAGCCACGATGCCCAGGTAATGGATTGCATGGCACCAAGGGCATTTAAGGGTATAATACTGATTGGCAAACCTATAGGGCCTGTAAAAAGACTGACCGGTTTTGACAAAAGTCCAATAAACGTAATCGGGAATAAACCGATAAGCATTATAAAAGCTGCAAGTAAGTACATTGGCAAGAGTTGCCCGAAGGGTACTTCCCTGCACGACT
>CAISRK010000293.1 GCA_903887815.1 uncultured Bacteroidales bacterium
CTTTCTCCCTTCTCCCTTCGCCTTTCGTCCCTCGCCCTTCTCCCCTCGCCCCTCGGCACTGGTTTCAAAGTGGTTCAAATTGCCTGCGTCGTTCAAGGTGAAGGTCCAATCTCCTTTCTCCCTTCTCCTTTCTCCCTTCTCCCTTCTCCCTTCGCCCTTCTCCCCACGCCCCTCGGCACTGGTTTCTTATCTTGTCATGCCGTACTGAGTGTATTCCTGTCAATTCCCAAATCCTCAAATCCTCAAATCCCCAAATCCCCAAATCCATTTCCAAATTCCTACCTAATAAAGATCTTCCTCGTCATCACATTATATTCCGTCCGCAGGCTTACGATATAAATGCCGGGTGTACACCGGAAGCTGGCGGGGTAAATTCCTGTGCCGGTTACTTTTTCGGAGTGCAGTATGCGCCCCAGCATATCCGTTACCCTGAGTTCGGCCATTTGGTCCTTAAGCTGGTCGAGGTACACGTAAAGTTTCCCGTCGCTTACATAGGCATCGAGTTCATGGTTAGTGTTGTTACGCACGGGTATTTCGTTGCGCGAAACCAGCAGGGCGAAACGCCTGTTGTATTCGCCTGCTTCGAGGTACGCCCTGTAAACGGCGCTGTTGCCGAGTGCCATTACCGAGCCATCCATATAATCCTTGAAATAGAGGTGCAGTCCCGGGTCGGTGCCCTCGGTGGTAAGCAGCCGGAAGCCGATTTCGCCCGCTTTCAGGGTGCTGATGCCTAAAGGAATAATGGTAACCGAGTCGTAGGGTTCGGGAAGCGCCTTTATGGCAAAGGGACTGTTGGCTGCTACCGAATAGAAACTTGGCACATCGGGCGAGGTGTTCATCATCTTGACGGCATCCTGTTCGCGGTTGAACGCATCGCTGGCCTGGTTGTCGAGCAGTATAACCAGCGGATCGGGCTTGCCGGTATTGTCAGTAAACCCGGCCGACAACCTGATAAGCGGCAGCGCAGGGGCAAAGGTTTTCTTGTGGTAAAGAGGGTTAAGGGTGGTAACCCTCACGGTATTGGTAAATCCCAGTGTTGCCACTACCGGGAAAGTGCCGTCGCTTACATGGACAAAGAAACCCTGCATAGCCGGGATAATTCCGGTGGCCAGGCCATCGCTGGAGTGACCGCCTATATAGCTGCTGTAGCTTCCTACATACTGGTCGGTGCTGCCGGCGTCGAAATAGTAAATGGCGTTGTCGATATTGGTTTTGGTCCAGCCGCTGCCGGCTTCCCAGTTTATAGGCGAAGGGTAAGGATTACCCACCAGGTTGAAGCCCCTGGTATGGGTTTTATTGTTATTGCTGAGGCTGAGCGGTGTTAAGGTGCCATTGGAAACGCCTCCGCTTATACTGATGGTTTTGGGATCGGTGGAACTGCCAAAATTAGCGGCATAACCCATCATAGGCACAAGTGCGTTGGTGGTGGTGGTGTAATCGAACCACCATGCGGTTTCCTGGTTTTCGTCGTAGCGGTAGAAGGTGGGGAAAGTGGCGCTTAAGTTTGCCTCTTCGGCAAACTGGCTTACCGTGGCAGCTGTAAAGGGCGAGCTTACGTACTTGTAGCCGAATCCCGAGGCCAGGTACCTTTGCACTGTAACATTTCCTGCCACCGAACCGCTTCCTGAACCGTCGATAAGCGCTGTCTGGGCAGCGGTTGAAAGCAGCGTGAGGTAACCGCCTGTATTAAGGGTTCCATCACTTTTCAGTATGCCTTTCACCGTTTGCCCTGCGGAGGTGATGGTAGTGGTTGAACCTGAATTGATGCTAAGGTTATTAAAAGCCGTAGCTGAAGACCCTGCTATGCTTTGCGTACCGCCGGCGAAAGAAACCGTGCCGCTGTTATGGGTAAAGGTTCCGCTGTTGCTCCAGTTGCCGGCCACGGATATTCCATAGCTGCCATTGGCTGCCAGGGTCGAACCGGTATTGATGGCCAGGTTTCCTCCTACCGTTAAGGTGGATGCGGGAGCTGTTTTGGTGCCTGCATTGGTAATTGCCAGGTTGTGGTAAGTTACGCCGTTTATCGCCTGTGTTCCCCCGTTGTATTCAACCGTGCTCCCGGTCCCTGGGATCAGCGTGCCGAACGAAGCTATACCGGAGGCGGCAATCTTCAGGACATGTGCGGCATTCGGCCCGGTACTCATATCAATGGTGCCGCTGTTGGCCAGGGTATTGCTTCCCGTACCCGAAAGCGTCAGCGTTTGGGCTGTGGTGCCGAAAGCCAGGGTGGTCGAAGCAGCAATGGTTAATATGCCGCTCACCGTGCTGCTGCCTCCAAGTGTTTTCACGCTGCTGCCTCCCCCGCTTATTCCCAGGCTGCTGTAATTTACCGCCTTTACGGTTTGTGATCCGGCAGCCGTATAATTCACCGTATTGGTATTTGACGAAGCATTTAAACCTGAAATTCCTGAAGTGGTGCCAATATTTAAGGTGCTGTTTGCTCCTTGTGTTAAGGTTCCAGTCCCCGATAAAAAGGTTTCAAGTGACAGTGTGCCGTTATTGGTATAGCTGCCCGTTATTGCAGCAGAAGTGATTGAAATTGCGCTGCTGCCTCCTATTGTTTTACTTGTACCGCTAAATGTGCAGAGTCCGTTGGCAGCAGAGAAGTATCCATCATTGGTAAGATTGCCTTGAAAGTTGTATGCCGGTATATACCCGTTGTCAGTCCAGCTTCCGGTTGAATTAATTGTCAGATCACCCTTGAATGTCTTTGCTGCACCTCCTGAGGTAACTGTTCCAGATATAATAGTGTTTCCGGTAACATCGAGCGACGGATTTCCATTAACAAGATATAACGTATTACCCTGGTTAACAGTCAGATTCCCACCGATATTCAACGTTACGGTAGTTGAAGCGGATGTCGTATTATTGCCATTCATAGTAAAATTGCCATTCACGGTGCTTAGACCTGTAAGCGTTTTCACATCGGAACCTGAGAGTGTAAGGTTATAGTAAGCTAATGCGGAAACCGTCTGGGCTGCTCCGTTATAGTCAACAGTCAGGTATGTGCCTGGCGTAAAGGTGGTGCCGGTTCCTGTCCATGTTCCGCTTACTGAAATGGTGGAGGATGCTGTGGCAGTAATTACCCCGTTAGTAAAAGTTACATTTCCGGCCACTGCAAGGTTACCGCCTGTAAAATTTAATCTGCTGGCAGCACCGCCGAATGTTAAACTGTTGCAATTCCCTGTAATGCCTGTTGATAATTCAGGCCAGTTGCTAATGCCCGAAGCTGGGATAACAACTGCTGTGGCAGAAGTTGGTATTCCACCACACCAGTTGGCGCCATTATTCCAGGAAGTGCTGGCAGTACCCAACCAGGTTCCACCGGTGCAGCCTGTAGCAACATTGAGATAACCTGTAGTACTGGCGAAGTAGGTTTGATTTTTATACGTAGGAGGAGTCCCCGGCCCGTAGCCCCAGGTTCCACTGGCTTGAGTAACAACTGCAAACCTCAGTTCGTTTACTGCGATATTGGTGTTAGTCACACTTGCTGTTACTCCGCTTGAAATATTTAAAATACCGCTTGCCAGGGTTCCGCTGGCTGCCGTTCCTATGGTTTTTGCGCCGGAGCCGGCAAAAGTAAGGTTGTTGAATACCGTTGAAGTTGAGCCGCCGATAGACTGGTCGGCGCCATTGAAAATAACTGTGCTGGTTCCTGGTGTAAATGTGCCCGAGCTATTTTTGATCCAGTTACCTTGTATGTTTACACTCTGGCTAGCTCCAGCGAAAGTAAATGGTGCGTTGGCATAAATTGTTAAATTACCTGATACCGTTCGTGTTGTGGCACTTAATGTCCAAGTTTTTGTACCTGTAGAATTAGATACAGTTAAGTTAGCATAATCGCGGTCAGTTACAACCTGTGCGGCCCCGGCATTATATTCAATTGTTGAATTGGCTCCTAAAGAAATGTTTGGCGAATTAGTAGAATTTATAGCTGTAGTAATTGAACCTGAAAACCCAACCGTGTTAGCTGTTTTGAAGGTTCCATTAATAATTACTGCAGGATTGGCCAAAGTTGCAGTAAATGTTATAACACTTGTTCCTGCGTTCATAGTTGAGCCGGAGGCAACAGTAAGTGTTTTCGAATTGTTAAATCCGATATTATTATTACTAGTTGTAAACAAACTACTATTAGTGCCATCTCCAACTGAAATATTTCCTGTTACATTACCTGTCGTGATTGCTGTACTAAGCGATGCGCCTGTTGATGCATTTGTATTATTTATTTTAAGATTATTATAAGCTCCTCCTGGAAAGAAATTAATGTTTTGTGCATTGGCATCAACATAATTGAAATTGCTACCGGAAGTCCCTGCAGTTAATGTTGAAGTTCCAACAGTTAATGCTCCCTTTAAATTCAGATTACCGGTTCCGCCTCCTGTTGACATATCAATAACATGGACCAAGTTAGTACCCGTTGCAGTAGCACATGTCAAACTACCAAATGCATTTAATGTTCCAGTAGTAATAACTATTTTTCCCACCCTTGTCGTAGTAGTATTAGTACCTGCTAACGATACCAATCCAGTTACCGTTGCTGTTTGCGCATTAATGTTCCATGCATTGGTGACAGCTGCAACGGGCTGGTTGATAGTAACGGCCCCATTAACCTGCAGTGTTCCCCCTGATTGGGTAATCGTGTTGGCCGTTGTACTAGCAGTATGCCCTAAAGTTATTCCATCTGTTGTAAGTGTACCTGAACTTAAATTAACGGTTCCATTATTTGTAGCTACAGTATTTGATCCAATTAAAAGACCACCGGTAACATTTAAACTACCGCCATCAACATTTAATGTTCCGCCGTAATTCATACAACCTGCTCCTGCAGTAACAGTTTGTCCATTAGTATTGAAGGATCCGGTACTATTAAACATCGGATAAAAATTATCATTTAC
Organism: uncultured Bacteroidales bacterium; assembly: GCA_903887815.1. Taxonomy (GTDB): domain Bacteria; phylum Bacteroidota; class Bacteroidia; order Bacteroidales; family UBA4417; genus UBA4417. The sequence goes on from CAISRK010000293.1 coordinate 4,896, forward strand.
AGTTAACGTGCCGCTGGCAGAGTATGCTCCGGTCACTAATGTCAATATGGAAAATGCTGAAGATCCTGATTTTAAGGTTTTTGATCCCGCTCCTGTCATTTGAACATGCGAACGAACCGTGTAAGTAAAGGTTCCATCAATGGTCAAATTACCAGCAACAGATAATTGCTTGCTGTATGTGTCCCAGTTCACGCTATGGGTAAGTGTACCGTTGGCTGCAACACTTAAATTTCCTGTTATCGTATAATTTGCATTGGTTGCCTGTACTATTAAATTGCCCTGTGTAACTGTCAGATTGCCGGATACATTGAAAGCGTTGGTTGCGCTCGTAACCGAAGTTGAAGATCCCGTTTCATTTATTGTCAGGTTACTGAATGTTGTTGTCGAACTCCCGGCTATGCCTTGTGCGGAAGACCCAACAAAACTTATAATACTTGCAGCTCCGGCTGTCAAAGTTCCATTATTCGTAAAATCCCCGCTAATATTTAATAAACTTGTCGCACTATTGGCCAACGTCAAAACAGCAGAAGTATTGATAGTTATACTTTTACAAGCCGCTGTAGTACCGGAAGCAATCGTTGGTGCATACGTAGTACCGGTTGGAATTACTACATCAGTCGTTGATGTCGGAACTCCACCGCACCAGTTCGTGCCAGTGCCCCAATCGATACTTGTTACACCAAGCCAGGTGCCAGCTGTTTTTAGTGTTTGATCTCCGCCTGCCGTACTGCTTCCGGATGTTGTTCCTCCGGAAACTGTAATGTTAGCGGTTGTCAAAACGTTTACCGCTATTGTGTTGCCACTGGTCGGTGTGGCAGCTACATCCATTGTTATCCAGAAATATCTATCTGAATTGAGTTGTAATGTTTGGGTGAAAGATGCAAAAGAATGTGATCCTGTTCCAAGTGAAGTAGTTATATCAGAACTTATTTGCGTAGCACCACCCAGAGAATTAGTAGAGTTGGTCCATAATTGGAATTTGGTGATATCTCCTGTAGCAGCATAAGTTCCACTGGTTGTAAATGAAAGCCCGGTTAAGTTATAAGATGTAGTTTGCGCAATATAAAAACTTTGAATGGGTACTTTTGTTGATCTCGCACAAACATTTGAAGCAGCAATTGTGTTTGCTTTCATTGTTGAGGTTGATTGTTCCCGGAGCGCGATCATCATTGCACCCCATTTTTTGCTGGTACCAAGAGTAGCAGCTCCAGCGCCAGTACTACCGGCAGGAGATTTAATACCCTTTCCAATGCCAACAGTGCCTGCGCCTTTGCCTTGGGCTGATGATTCTTGAGCGTAAGACATTGCTGTACTAAGTGTCGGACCAGAAGCAGTCGAAAAAGAACTAACCGATGATGCAAAGTCCTGGGCTGAAACTAACATCAGAACCGCAGCATTGTTGGTTTGTGTGGTTATTGAGGTTGCCGTAACTGAAGCACTGCCACTTGAAGAAGAAGTTGAGCCTGTAACATCAATCGGTGTTGTAGTGTTTACTCCTGAGAAAACAATAATGGCACCAGCACCCTTATTTGCATTATCATTTAAGTTAAAATCTAAGGAAGATCCACTTTCAGTGCCGTCACAAACATGATATAACCACGTGGCAGCATGCCAACTTGGATTTCCATTCTCATAGTCAACAAAACCAATCTCGGTCCAGCCACCAAGTGTAACATGTTTACCACTAGCAGTATTATGAATCGAAAAACTTGCGATCATCAGATCGCCATTGGACACGCTTGGTGCTGTGATTGTAAGGGTGGAGATAGAAGATAAACTATAATTCCCAGAGGTACCCACTTTCTGGGTGATTTGGCCATACCCTGTATTTATAAAAAGCAAATTTGAAATAGCAAAAAATAATGATATCCGCACAGCCCTGGGTAAAAATCCCGTTTTCACCTCCCGGTTTATTTTGCGGGCTATGCCATTTGAATAGGCAGCACAGTGGCTAAAAAGCCAAGGAGTAAAGCATGTATTATCCGGGGTAGTCATATGTTTATGAATTACCTGTTAATGTTAACGCCGGCACGGTGATGTAAAGGACAGCAGTCCATACATAAAAAGGGCTGCCTAAAAACGGGGCCGGCAGTTTGGCACCCGTTATCGCGTCAGCCATCAGGTTTGAGCCTTCAACAAGCAGTACTAGGAAAAGAAACCAGAATTTGTTAATCATAACAGCAGAAAATTTTAATGAGTTAGGATAAGTTTCCCCGGATCATTTATTTTTTTCTTTTCGTGCGGATCCTGATAACAGCATCAGCGCTGCAGGTTTTGTTCGTGTAAGCGTTTTCATAACGGGTTGTAAGGGTTGTATCCTTTTATATTAATATTGATGTTGCAGGGTATAAGAAGGAACAAGTACGGGTGATCCGGCCCTCTTCAATCATTTTATTTATAATATACCCCAGGCGTACCCGCGATTCGTGGAATTCGGTTTCGAGGGCTGTTATTTCAATGCCAGCCGGGTGAAGCTGAATAAACCGGAACACACGGTCGCGCAGGAGCATATCGTGATCCGGGTCGTACGCTTTCGGGGTGTCGGGGGTCGTCATGGGGTTGTTTGTGGGTTTTTGGTTGATGGGTTGATGGGTACTGGTTGATAGGTTGATGGCTACTGGTTGATAGGTTGATGGGTTGATATGTTTTTGGTTTTTGGTTAATAGGTTCAAAGGTTCAAAGAGGTTCAATGGCCTGCGGCGTTCAAGGGGTTTCAGGGTTTGAGGGTTTCAGTCCCGATAGCTGTCGGGATCAGGGTTTCAGTGTTATCGAGGTTATGAGTTGATGTGAGTTAAGTAATTATAAATTCAAAGGTTCTATTGTATTCAAAGTTCAATTATGAAAACTTACTGTGTCCAATCCCCGAATCCCCAAATCTTCAAATCCTCATCCCGATAGCTATCGGGACCTCAAATTCCCCCCCTTCCCCGCTGTTGTAACCTGATATTTTACAATAATAGTGCCAGTATTTATAAGGCGCTGTATGCCAGTGACATAGAATTTTTCAGGTCCAGTTGCGGGGTCGAAATTTTTTCATTTTAGAACAGATTTTTTCAAATTGGAACAAAAACGCATGATTTTAGTCCTGGATTTTGGGTTACCGGTTTTGGGTGATGGGCAAAGGGTACTTAATACGGGTTTACCGGCTGGTGCAGGGTTATGATCAGGGAATTACCTTGTTTTTTAGTATTCCTGCCATTTCCCGCATCCGTAACGGGGGGGGTAAATGGGGAATAGCCGGAAACAAGCGTAACTGGCAGTAGTGTAGCAGCCACGAAATTATTAATCCCGCCGGGAAGGCGGTATCAGCAAAAGGGCTATTTGCGTGTAGGATTTAGCTGATAGTTATGGTGCATAATAAAAAAAGAAAAAGTATAGAAAATTTGAAGAATTGTAACTTTAAAGTTACTTTTGCTTATAATTGAATGACTTATGGAGAAAATCCGAGAAATTATTGCATACAAGAATTATTTTGAGGATTTCTTGACTCAACAACCCACCAAAGTTCAAGACAAAATCTTCAAAATTTTAGAAGCAATTGAGACTTTAGAGAGAATCCCAACGACCTATCTGAAACTCATTATCGGCACTAACGGACTTTATAAAGCAAGAATTCAATTAGGATCAGACATTTGGCGTGTTTTCTGCTTTTTTGACCGTGGAAAGTTGGTAATTCTACTCAATGGTTTTCAGAAAGAAACACAGAAAACGCCATCCAAGGAAATCGATAAAGCAAAACAATTAATGAAAGAATATTATGAAAACAGAAAATAAAAACATCTCAACCTGGACAGAAATCAAAGATAAAGTTTACGGTGAGAAAGGTACAGAGAGACGTGACAATCTTGAGAGAGAAGCCGAATCA
>CAISRK010000294.1 GCA_903887815.1 uncultured Bacteroidales bacterium
AGGGTAATCGTATTGTTTGGGGTTACTGTGATCGTTCCTGTGGCTACTGTTCCTCCGCATCCGCCTGTGGTTGTTACCGTGTAGGTAAAAGTACCGGAAACTGTCGGTGTTCCGCTTATCGTTGCTGTTGGTGATGACCAACTGCCGCTTACTCCAGCCGGTAAACCTGTTACGGTTGCCCCGGTGGCGACGGTGGTTGCATACGTTATATTTGTGATCGCGGTATTGATGCATTTGGTTTGTGCATTTGTGCCGGCTGCTGAGGTAAGGGTAATCGTATTGTTTGGGGTTACTGTAACTACAAGTGTAAATACGGTACCTTCGCATAATCCGATTGCCGGAGTAACTGTATAGGTGGCCGTTTGCGCTGTGGTAGTCGGATTGGTAAGCGTACCGCTTATATTTGGAGCTCCGCTGCCTGCAGTGCCTCCAGTTATACCTCCGGTTACTACTGGTGTCGGCCAGCTATAGGTTGTATTTAGTGGGGCTCCTGCGGGAGTAAAAGAAAATGCAATGCCAGTGCAGGTTGATGTCGTTTGATTAGAAAAACTTGGAGGTGTAATGCTATTCTGGGGTCTTCCCCCAGCCAGCAGAATGAAATTAAAAAAGGCTCTTTGAGCTGCTACTTGTTGAACAACAGGATCACCAGTTTTATTTAAATTATGTCCGGCTTCATACATTACGATTCCTTTCGAATTGTCACCGAACGCGTTTCCATAAACCAATACTGACGCAGGATTGGTTGGATAAGTATAACTTACATCGGGATTTGGTACAAAATCAGTAAAGGGATCATCATAAACGGCAATAGTCGTTTGGGTTCTCCAGGTCGTCTTTGGTAAATATATTTGTTCTGAACCGTTTTGAGTGGCATCATCTAAAATACCCATAAACTGCATAATTGGATCACTTGCAGCGGCAGCATTATAGTCATATGGAGGTGTTCCGTCACTATGACCGTTATGATCACCTAATACAAGACCATTATTGGTTAAGAAATTGCAACCAGATATATTTTCTAATGCACTAACTGCATGGCACCCTGACCACATTGAACCCCCATTATTGATAAAATTTTTCAAAGAACTAATCCATGCAGGGCCCCATAAATCAGGATCAGCATGGGGTAAAATATACACATCCATTGTACCACTTGCACTTCCACATTCAGGCAGGAAGGTAGGATTGGCATTTAACACATACGAACTTGTCGGAATGCCGGCATTGTTATAATACGGAGTAATCAGGACATCATTATCAGCATCTAAAAATGCCTTGGGCCATATAGTCAATGTTTTGTATACCGGAGCGGAAAAATCACTTGTTACAGGACCGTCCACAACTACCCCTTTTGCTTTCCAGGCAGTAATTGTGTCAATAACGGCAGGTGTTATTGATTCAACGCGAATAATAAAAGAGCCTCCTTGATAACTCTTGCCGCCACCCGGAAGGGTAAAGTCTATTCCATCTTTCCCTTTTGAAGGATTGATGGCCCAATCAACAGGTACACTTTTTTTTATTAATGAATATACCAATCCATAAGGTTTTAATCCATGGGCAATTGTCTGGGAAGGCTGTCCCATATCAATGATATAAGCTCCTTCCGAAAAACATTGGTAAGGGCTCACCGGCGACAATATGGTTAAAGCAGTTCCATTAAGGGTACCATTAATAGCAGGGGTATTGCTTACTACCCGTATTCGGTATGCAGCACCGGCAGGGGTTCCGGCGGGTATGGTTGCGCTGATGCTTTGACTTCCACTCGCATTGGAGGCAATGGTTCCTATAATTGTGGGGGTAGTGAAATTGCCGGCAGCATCTGATAATTGTGCGGTGAAGGTGCTAATGCCTGCCGGAAAACTGTTTTTCCCCCTGTAGGTGAAAGGCACGCTTATATTTTTGCCGGCACAAAATGTTGAACCTGTGATGGCACCCGTCGTGATGGTCCTTGGTCCGGCAACAACCTCGCCTGTACTGAGAATATTAGCCGGGAAGTACCATGTGCCATCAAAAAACTGGATCTGATCCAGTTGAGTGGTGGTCAGGCCAGCGGCAGAGTTACCGGCGAATATTTTTCCTGAAGTACCGGAAGTCCCGTTCCAACTGCCTGTCCATCCGGTTACAGTCAGCATTTTACCCGCTGTCCAGGCAACTCCGTTGCTTGCGGCGAACGTAAGTGAATGTATGCCCGTGCCTAAATCAATTGTTGAATTATCTGTTAACTTAAGTGTATTTAATGTTTCCGAAAAACCGTTATTAGCACCGGTACTGAAAGTACCTCCATTAAGAGTAACCTGAAGAGTATTTGCAAGTCTCTCGTTTGCTCCTCCCAATTGCAATATACCTGCATTAACAGACAGCCCGCCAGTGAAGGTGTTTGCTCCCGATAGAATCCAGGTGCCAGTTCCGGTTTTTACAACAGATGTTGCATAACCAGTTGGGTTAACAATTGCACCTTGAATTTCATTGGCAGAAGGATTGCTTCCCGTTAAATATAACGTCCTGTTGGCAAAACATACAGCAGTAAAAGCAGTTTTAAAAATAAGGGCACCCGTACCATCGGTTTGAATATATGCAGTCAAACCGGTCTCAGAGATATTGTTTCCGAATAGGTCGACAACACGAGTTGTTTGTTCACCTGAACCTGTATAGACCAAATAAGAATTAAGCCCTGACCAGCTATCCTGGTTGCCGAACTGAAGGGAACCAGTACCTAACGGCCCATTATTATTGCCTATCGTGCTTACACTTACATAACCTTGCTCAATTTGCAGGTTCTGGAAAGTATTGTTGCCACCCAGATATAATGTGCCGTCTCCTCTCTTCAATAATTGTAGTGCAGCAGTTGTTATATTTCCTGCAACCGTGGCCGTGCCGTCTACAACAAATATTACATTATAATTACCTGTAATAGCAGTACTGCCGGCCCCTGCTAAAGTTAAAGATGAACCTATTAAAACATGAATATGTTGATAAGTAAAATTTAATGTTATTGTTCCGTTATACGTATTATTGCCGCTGACATTTTCAAGTCCGGTATTGCCATCCGGTCCGTTCAGCGACAATGCTTCTGCGCCTACAGTTATATTACCTTGTAATTGAATCTGAGCACCGCTGCTTACAATGGTTCCGTTCGTTGTTCCCCCAAGCGCTGCACCATTTTGAATATTTAAAACCCCTGCTGAAATAGTAGTTGTGCCGCCATAGGTATTGGATCCTGAAAGGATTAAAGTTCCTGTTCCAGCTTTTGTTAAACTGGTCGCAGCACCACTTATAACTCCTGAAATCGTTAAGGTTCCGGCAACTGTAAGAGAAGCAGTAGCTGGCATAATAACAGGACAAGATATTGTGGCTGTGCCCGCGATAGTAGTGATTGCAACACCTCCATTTCCGACTATTGTCAATGTGCCTCCTCCTGCACTAATTGATGAAACGCCTAACATGTTTGCGATGGTTCGGCATGATCCATTCAAAACATCCATAGTAACCGTTATTCCGGCATTAATTGTGATATCATCAGCGTTGGTAGGAACGGCAGCGCCTCCCCAGGTAGCCGTATTATTCCAGTTTCCGGATACACTGGCAGTCCTGGCTGCCGCCCATGCCTTATTCCCTCCAATAAGAAGAATAAAAATCATCCCCATCATCACAGGCATCAGGCCATAAGAAAAGCGAAGCGAAGATTTTCGATTGTAAAACAGGGTGTAAAATGCACTTTTTATGCTGTCGGGGAACCGGAATTTGTGAATCGGGAAACCCGTACGTTCTGATTTTCCGGGTAAGTTTACGCTCACGAAAGGGGCTGAAAGCTTTGCTGTTGGACAAGGTTTCCGGTTAGTCGCACATTTGATGCCCCCGGGCCTGTATGCCGGGTCAGAAGGATCAATATGCAACCTTATTTTTACCATTCGGTCAGTGATTAATCTGATTTTCCAATGCTTGATGCAGGGTGAACAAATGGCTGAAAAGCCTTTTTGGATTTCCAGGGACAATAGACAATAAATGTTTAATTCTGCAATTGCACCATACCCGTAGCCAAAGCCAGGGTAAATGGTCTTTTAAATCCATGTTTTATTTTGCCGTAAGAGCAAAATCATGAAATGCCGGAAGGTCAGTTTTGAAACAAATGCCGGCGTGTTTTATAAAGGCAAAATAATGCCCTGGCCGAAATGCGAAATAAGAGTAGTTTTTTTTCATAAGAACTGCGTTAATTAGTAAATTTATTAACCAGAGTCTTACAAGCCTTTTTGAGTTAAGTAGAATAGTTTTTTGACTTACCAAGTTCGGAAGCCTGAATTCCGTATCGTCATTTCACGACTGGCTGAAATAACCATACGGGTTGTAAACAGGGTAGTTCTACGAGTAATAAAACAGTATAGCATAGTTAAATGTGAGGAATTCTCTCTTCATTAATTGTGTCCTGAACCGGTAATTGTCTATCGGGTACTCTCCTCAACAAACTTTGCCCAATACTGCCTTTTTTCAGCCAATGAACATAAACCGACACACTTTTTCCCTGCTGATTCAACGGGATGCATTCTCACTCTTGTAAAGGTACAAAAATATAGTCGTGAATATACATTCCGGACCAAATATTGTTTAATTGTAGTGAATTTATTTTGCATCTCATTCGCCTTTTTAAAAACCTGTTTCGATGGCTTTACCACAATCCACAGTTTACTGCTCTTGAATGCCTCCTGTTACGAATTAAAAGCGAAATACAGGAAGGTATAATTCACTTACATGCAACAATAAGTGCAAGGCAAGTTATACAATGAACCGATAATTTATTGTAAGTGAAAGGATAAATCCTTTGTGGGATTTATCTGATATTGACTGTGATGGCTTGTTTATGAAAATGGCTACATAATATTTTGATGTGCTAGGCATAATAGAGAGCTAGTCTAAAGAAGAAAAAGTCTTTATCCCTGTTACCATTATTAGATGTGATAAGTTTCTGTATTTTACTATTGATAGCTTCAGCAATAGCATTCGTATCGC
>CAISRK010000295.1 GCA_903887815.1 uncultured Bacteroidales bacterium
CGCCGGTGCAAATATTTCGGATAAACTCTACGTAGGGGTGACTTTTGCATTCCCCTTTATCCGCTACCGTGAGGACAGCCGATACACTGAAGAAGATACCAAGAACCTTAATCCGTATTTTAAATCCTTCACAAGGACAGAATACCTCGAAACCCGCGGATCAGGATTTAATTTCAAGGCAGGTTTTATTTATAAACCTGTTGAATTCCTGAGAATCGGGGGCGCAATTCATACTCCGACTAACTATTATAATATGTCGGATAATTATTCGGCTACCATGAATTCCGAATTTGATAAAGACTTACCGTATTCCAAGACTTCTCCAAGTGGTTATTATGACTACGAATTAAAAACCCCTTTCAGGGCAATGGGCAGTGTTGCAGTATTATTCGGTAAGTATGGACTTATCAGTGCTGACTACGAATACATTGACTATTCCAAATCACGCTTATGGGCCTCTGACTATAGTTTTTCAACCGAAAACAATACTATACGTAAGGAATATACATCGGCTAATAATTTCCGTTTCGGAGCCGAGATTAAAGCTGGTATCGCAGCCTTCCGGGGAGGTTACAGTATTTATGGAACGCCGTATACAGGAACTGATGGTTCCAAAGGAGGAAGAACCGGTTTTTCGTTAGGGGCAGGCTTACGGGAAAAAGGATATTATGCTGATTTCTCGTTTAATCATACCAGTTCCGAAAGCTACTATTACATGTACAACATAGCTCCGTCGTCACTGAATACAACTAATACCAATGCCTACAGCCTGACTCTTGGCCTCAGGTTTTAATGGCTGAAATAGCGAAGAAGTGATTTTTCGAATTAATGCTGTTATTGCAGATCTTTAGCATTCATTAACCAGTATTGGTATTAACGTTTTTTAAAAGGAGGAGAGACTGCTTCGGCGGTCTCTTTTCTTTAATCTGAACAGGCAGGTTGCTTTGATATTAATATAGCAGGATTAAAACCTTATGATCTTTGCTTTGTTTATATACACAAGATAATTCGCACCTGTTAATATTTCTGAATGCAGCTTAATATTCCTGATTCACAGCAAAAACGCATACTCATTGCCGGGGGAGGATTTGCCGGACTTAAACTGGCGAACCGCTTATCAAAAACAAATTTCCAGGTAGTACTGATTGATAAAAACAATTTCCACCAGTTTCAACCCTTATTTTACCAGGTTGCAACTGCGGGTCTCGAACCCAGTGCAATTTCATTCCCCCTGCGGAAGATATTTCAACATACAAAGAACGTTTTCATAAGGGTTGCAGAGATTACCGGCGTAAATACCGAACTTAAAGAAGTTATTACTTCTTTTGGATCGGTTTCGTACGATATTCTTGTGCTGGCGATGGGTGTTGACACCAATTTTTTCGGCATGACGCACATTATGGAGAATTCCATTCCGATGAAATCGGTCTCCGAAGCCTTACGCCTCCGGAACCGGATTTTACAGAATTTTGAAGATGCCCTTATAGAGCCCGATCCTGAACGGCAGAAAGCATTGCTGAACATTGTAGTAGTTGGGGGTGGCCCTACAGGTGTGGAAGTTTCGGGAACACTTGCCGAAATGAAAAAGTACATCCTACCGAAAGATTATCCCGAAATGGATTTCGGTAAAATGAATATTTACCTGCTCGAAGCCGGTAGCAGGCTTTTAAACGGGATGGCGGAACATTCCTCCGAAAAGGCCGAAAAGTACCTTGAAAACCTTGGCGTAAATGTAATCTGCAACGCCCATGTGAGCGATTACGACGGCGAAAAGGTAAGAATGCAGAGCAAATCGGAGTATCTGGCCAGGACACTGGTCTGGGCTGCAGGAGTATCGGGTAAACCGGTTGCAGGCTTAAATCCCGGTTTATATGTAAAGGGAAACCGTATCCGGGTTAATTCCTATAACCAGGTTGAAGGGTTTGAACACATCTATGCCCTTGGCGACAGCGCATACATGACTGAAGCAAAATTTCCTGACGGGCACCCGCAGATGGCACAACCGGCGATACAGCAGGCGAAACTTTTGGCCCGTAACCTGGTCCGTCTTGAGAAAAACAAACCATTGCTTTCATTCAGTTACCTGGATAAGGGTTCAATGGCTACCGTTGGCCGGAATAAGGCTGTAGTTGAATTGCCTTTCATGAAGTTTTATGGCTTCTTTGCCTGGCTTACGTGGATGTTCGTGCACCTGATGGCCATTGTAGGGGTGAAAAACCGGCTTCTTATCTTTATAAACTGGTTCTGGAATTACATAACGTATGATCAGTCGCTACGCTTGATTATAAGCCCGGCCCGAAACAAAGAAAAGGTCTGATTTTGCTTTAGCTTTCTGATGTGTGGTAAGTGAAGTTTGACGATTGAAGGTAGAGGATGGAAAGCGGGGACTGGAATAAAATTCGATTCCAACAATCTTTTGTTTTAATAAATCGGTATAAAAAAAGAGCTTGAAGGCTCCTGGAAATTAACTGTCGAAGATATCGGGCAACTGCATCCGAAGCAAGGTCATCTTCAGGATTTCACCCTTCTGAAAGTCGTTGTATACACTCCAGTTAGCAATTTCATCCAGTTTACGGAAACACCCAACACACTTGCCTTTATGATCGAGAGTACACACCCCTTTGCAGGGCGATTTTACTCCATGATTATTTTCGTGCTTATGCAACATATCTGGTTAAGTATTCAAAATAAAACGATCAAAATTAATAAAAGTTCAACGGGAATATTTTATTTGAGTTAAATCAACATATTTATTTTATAATTATACTTCCCACAATGGGAGTTTCACCAAAAATAGCGTATATTTAGCATGCTATTTATTATTTCTCTATGCTGGTTAAAACCTTCGGATGTGCCATACAGGGTATTTCGGCTACCGTTATAACTATCGAGGTTAACGTCGACCAGGGAATACAATTTTCTATGGTCGGGTTGCCTGATAATGCGGTAAAAGAGAGTCATCAGCGTATAGAGGCTGCTCTGCGGAATATTGGGTACAAATTTCCAAGGCAGAAAATCATAATCAATATGGCACCAGCCGATATACGGAAGGAAGGCTCGGCTTACGATTTGCCCATTGCAGTAGGGCTCCTTGCGGCTTCAGAACAATTGGTGGCCGACGTGCTTGATAAATATATAATTATGGGCGAACTGTCGCTCGACGGTGGCCTCCAGCCTGTTAAAGGAGCATTGCCCATTGCCATTGAAGCCCGCGATAATGGATACAAGGGATTTATACTTCCAGCTGCAAATGCCCGTGAAGCGGCTATAGTTAACGACCTCGATGTATACGGGGTTGAATCGCTCGGCGAAGTGATCAGGTTTCTCGAAGGGAGTCTTCATCTTGATCCTGTCGTAATAAATACACGCGAAGAGTTTTATTCACACCTCGATAACTATGAGTTTGATTTCTGTGATGTAAAAGGACAGGAAAATATTAAACGTGCACTTGAAATTGCGGCAGCGGGCGGTCATAACGTAATTCTGATCGGCCCGCCAGGGGCAGGTAAAACTATGCTGGCTAAACGACTGCCTTCGATACTTCCTCCTCTTAACCTTCACGAAGCACTCGAAACCACCAAGATACATTCGGTTGCCGGGAAAATGGAACGCGAAGCATCGTTAATAAGTGTAAGACCATTCCGAAGTCCTCACCACACGATTTCGGATGTTGCTCTTGTAGGCGGAGGTGGCAATCCCCAGCCTGGCGAAATTTCATTGGCCAATAATGGTGTATTGTTTCTGGATGAATTACCAGAGTTCAAACGGACTGTACTCGAAGTGTTGCGCCAGCCGCTCGAAGACAGGATTGTTACCATATCGAGGGCAAAATCATCGGTTACTTACCCGGCCAGTTTTATGCTGGTGGCAGCCATGAATCCTTGTCCCTGCGGCTATTACAACCATCCGGAAAAGGACTGTGTGTGCGGTCCCGGAATCGTTCAGAAATACCTGAACAAGATATCGGGTCCATTGCTCGATAGGATCGATATTCATGTGGAAGTAGTGCCTGTTCCTTTCAGGGAACTGAGTAGCATTAAGCAATCCGAAAAAAGTGCCGACATCCGCCAAAGAGTTACACGTGCCAGGCTGGTGCAGGAAGAACGTTATAAGGAAAGCAAAGGCGTACACTGCAATGCCCAGATGAGTAGTAAAATGCTGCGCCAGATCTGTCAGATTACCGACGAAGGGCATACCCTGCTTAAAACAGCCATGGAAAAACTGAGCCTATCGGCCCGTGCCTACGACCGTATTTTGAAAGTATCGCGCACTATCGCTGACTTAGATAACAGTCCGGATATTAAAACTGAACACCTTGCCGAAGCTATTCATTACCGAAGCCTCGACAGGGAGACATGGGGCGGTTAACGGGAGAGGAGAGGTGTGAGAGGAGAGAAAGGTGAAAATTGTTCGAATGTTCAAAGTTCAGGTGGATTGTAGCTTACGGAATCAGTGAGGTTAAGGGAAACAGGTTTTGCTCTAAAGGCAAAGCTGTATCTATAATTCATTGCCCATTTTCAATTGTCAATCGACTAAACCGTTCAGGCCTTTATCAGCCTCCGGCTTGCAGAATGGGGATCATGAAGTTCAAATTTTATAACCGAAAGTTCAGGTCCATCGTGTGCTGCCGAAAACGAAAAGGTTCGGCCAAAAGATTGTTTCCATTCCCCGCTTATCCTGACTGACTCATGAATATGCCCGTGCAGTGTGATATACGGCTTTTTTTCTTCAATGAAATTCCGGATGGCTTTGCTCCCGACAGGCAGAACAATACCTTCACTGATTTCTGCCTGGTCGAAAGCGGTATTATAGGGAGGTGAATGGAAAAGAAAAATACCAAATTCGAGCCCGTCGTCATTTGTGAGTTTTATAATTTCGGATTCTATTGTAGCATTTTCGGGATCAAAATGCGGGGGTGTGGAGTGATAACCGTCAGCAGGAGCAAGACAACCGGGCCCAAGATCTTTCGAAATATCGTAGCGTTCCCAGTCCTTAATCCTGAAAGGAGTTGGCGGAACACAGGCGTAACCGTAAAAACTGTATTTGCCGGTTACAATGCAATGGTTATGTATAATCCGCCACAGGTCGTCCTTTTCGCCTTCGAAAAGTGTGTCGAAAACCAGTTTATGGTCATCATTCCCCGGAATCAGGAATATTTCCGGATAATTACATTCCATCTTATCTTTCAGTTTTTTGAATTTCCTGAATAAGAAATCTGAGATAAAACTGGATTTTGAAGGGTCGACACTTTGAATAGCTTCCTTATGGGGCAATAAATCGCCGCCAATAAAAACAAAATCCGGTTTCTCTTTTCGGATTATTTTCAGGAGAGCTTCGTAACGGCTCATTTTCCCATGCAGGTCGCTGACAAACAAACATGTATTCATATTGAAGATTGTAAATATGAACAAATGTAACAAATTGAATCAATAGAATGTACAATGTTATCAAAAGCTTATCTTTGCAGCTAAGGAAATAATCAGTAAAAGAATGATCCGTACACCCGAAAACGAAAACCGTATCGTTGTTGGTATTACCCATGGCGATATTAACAGCATAAGTTACGAAGTAATTATCAAAACCTGTCTCGACCAGCGAATTACAGAACTTTTTGTCCCTATAGTTTATGGTACATCGAAGGCTGCTTCGTACCACCGCAAGATGCTGAATATTCCGGATTTCAGTTTCAATATTATCCGTTCAGCCGACCAGGCATCGCCAAAAAAAGCGAACCTTATAAATCTTACCGATAAAGAGGTAAAAATCGACCTGGGCGAGTCAACCGAGGCCGCCGGGGAAATGTCACTGGCTTCGATTAATGTGGCAGTCGAGGATCTGAAAAAAGGACTTATTGATGTACTGGTTACTGCACCTGTTAACAAACACAATGTGCAGGATGCCGCTAAGGTGCCATTTACCGGACATACCGGGTACCTGGCTGAGAAATTCGGGGTTTCGTCATACCTGATGCTGATGGTAGGCGAGAACTTAAGGATTGGTGTTGTTACCGAACATATTCCACTCGAGAGGGTAGCTTCAACGTTAACCAGCGGGCTTATTTCGGATAAAATACAAATTCTTGAAGAATCGCTTCGTAAAGATTTTGATATTCGCAAACCAAAGATTGCAATACTTGGATTAAACCCTCATGCAGGCGATGACGGGCTTATAGGAAACGAAGAAAAAGACATTATTGCACCTGCCATACAGGCTGCCCAGCAAAAAGGACATCTCGTTTACGGACCCTATCCGGCTGACGGATTTTTTGCTTCAGGTTCCTATCTACAGTTTGACGCTGTGCTTGCCATGTATCACGACCAAGGCCTTATCCCATTCAAAACGCTGAATTTCGAAAATGGGGTTAATTTCACGGCCGGGCTTCCTTATGTGCGGACCTCGCCAGCCCATGGTACAGCATACGATATAGCGGGTAAAGACCTGGCTTCGGCCGATTCGATGCGTTCGGCAACATACCTTGCCTGCGAAATATTTAAAAACCGCATGCAATGGGCCGAAATCAATAAAAATCCTCTTGGTTTTACCAAAAAGGAAAAAGAATATTAGGAAGGGTTCATGGCTTAGGGTTTTGGGATTAGGGTTGGAATATTAGTAAAACTTCAAGAAGTTAATAGAAAAAACATTTTGGATGTTGAAGTTGGGAATCCTGAAGCCGGGAGTGACTTGTGGCTTATAATTGACTCTGGATACTAACAAAATTCTTTTATCTTCTCAACAAATAATGATCAAATCGGAATATACAATCAGCGAGATTACCCGGATTGTAAAGGGCGAACGGATACAGGAGTCGAACAGCAACTCACTGGTTAATGAGCTTGTTATCGACAGCCGAAGGCTGATTTTGCCTGAAGGCAGCCTGTTTTTTGCTCTTGTAAGCAAGCGAAACGATGGGCATAAGTATATTGAAGATCTGTATACCAAAGGTGTCAGGAATTTTGTGGTTGAAACCGAACCGGCTAACCTGCACCTGCTGTACGATTCAAATATCATAAAAGTAAAAAATACCCTTTTTGCCTTGCAGGCAGTTGCCGCTGCTCACCGCAAGCAGTTCGACATCCCGGTTATTGGTATTACCGGCAGTAACGGAAAAACTATAGTAAAAGAGTGGCTTTACCAACTCCTGAGCGAAACCCTTAGTATTGTCCGAAGTCCTAAAAGTTTTAATTCGCAGATTGGCGTTCCCTTATCAGTATGGCAAATGCGCGAAAGTGATAATCTTGCCGTTTTTGAAGCTGGTATTTCGGAGCCGGGCGAAATGGATCATTTACAGCCTATTATACAACCCACCATCGGCATTTTTACCAATATCGGGCATGCTCACGACGAGAATTTCATTAACCGTACACAAAAAGCCGGCGAAAAATTAAAACTTTTCACCAGGGTTAAAACATTGATTTATTGTATCGACCAGAAAGAACTTCAGGAAGGAATTATTAAGACAGGCATCCTTAAGAATATTGAAACCTTTACCTGGAGCCGCAAAGTTTCAGCCGATCTGAAGATTACCTCTGTTGAGCAGGATGCTCATTTTACAACACTTACAGGCTTATATCAAAATCAGGAGATCAGCATAAGGATTCCGTTTACTGATGAAGCCTCGATTGAAAACTCAATTCATTGCTGGGCAACCATGTTGCTGCTGAAGTACGACCAGGCGCTGATTTCGCGACGCATGTTTACCCTCCAGCCGCTTGCCATGAGGCTCGAGATGAAATCGGGTACAAACAACTGCACTATTATCAACGACAGTTACAGCAACGATATCGACTCATTGTCAATTGCACTTGATTTTCTTAACCAGCAAAAACAGCACCGCAAAAGAACCGTTATTCTTTCCGATATACTTCAGAGCGGCCGTAGCGAAAATCACCTGTATTCCGAAGTGGCAGAGTTGCTCCACCTTAAGCAAATCGACAGGTTTATCGGAATAGGGAAAGGAATTACCCGCCAGGCATCACTTTTCAAAATGGAAAAAGAGTTTTTTAACTCTACCGAGGAATTTCTCGATTCGTATGCCCTCAGTTCGTTTGCAAACGAAAGCATCCTGCTGAAAGGAGCCAGGGTATTCGGTTTCGAACGTATAACCGAATCGCTGCAGCAAAAAACCCATGAAACTGTGCTTGAAATTGATCTCACAGCATTGGTTCACAACCTGAACTATTACCGTTCGAAACTTGAACCCGGTGTGAAAGTGATGGCTATGGTGAAGGCCTTTTCGTACGGAAGCGGAAGCTACGAAATTGCCAATGTACTGCAGTTTCACCAGGTCGACTACCTGACAGTTGCTTATGCCGACGAAGGAGTTGAATTGCGCAAATCGGGTATCAGGTTACCCATTATGGTTATGAACCCGGATGAGGAGAGTTTCGATACCATGCTCAAATACCAGCTTGAGCCCGAAATATACAGTTTCAGGGTATTGAAAATGCTTGAATCGGCATTGATACGCTTATCACCGAGTATACCCCCGGTAGGCATACATATAAAGATTGACACCGGGATGCATCGGCTTGGTTTCGATCCTGGAGAAGTTGAGGAACTGATAAAACAGCTGAAAGGGATGGCACGAATAACTATAAAATCGGTTTTTTCACATCTTGCCGAGGCTGAGAATACTAACGGGGACGCTTTTACGCACAAGCAGGTCAGCCAGTTTGAGATACTGTCCGGTCGCTTTTGCAGTGAATTTAATTATACTATACTCAGGCATATAGCCAACTCGGCTGCTGTGAGCCGATTCCCGGAAGCCCGTTTCGATATGGTAAGGCTTGGTATAGGGTTATATGGCATTGCTCCTCTGCCCGAAGAACAGGAAAAGCTGGAGTATGTCAGTACATTACGATCGATTATTTCTCAAATTAAGCATATATCGCCCGACGATACGGTTGGATATAACCGCCGTTTCAGGGCTGAAAAGGAAACTACCATTGCCATAATTCCGATTGGTTATGCCGATGGGTTGAGCAGGGTGCTTAGCAATGGTGCCGGGCATCTTTGGGTTAACGGTAACCTTGTTCCTGTAGTCGGCAATATCTGCATGGACATGACCATGATTGATATCACAGGCATAGATGCACGCGAAGGGGATGAGGTGATTGTATTCGGAAAGGATCTTCCTATAGCCAGACTGGCCGAAGAAATGGGCTCCATACCCTACGAGATTCTGACCGGGATTTCGCAAAGGGTGAAGAGGGTTTATTTCCAGGAGTAGACTTTTTGTTCCAATTCATGAACTCACGATAAAGATTCGGAAATTGACTCTGGTTTTTAGAAATAGGAGCAAATGCTGGTAAATCCACACCTTAGTTTTTTTCTGCTCTATACATACAGAACGTAATTATGGAATTTATTGATTCGGAGGTAAATTTATAAATTGATTTTAAACAACATGTTTAACCTTGGCATTTCGCAAATGATCAGGAACTTAGGGAGAGGGAAACCCGGTTATTATATAAATATGCTTACCAGGCGGATTGACACTTTTTATATGAAACCGAAAACCAATATTGCTCTCTTTTATATTTCTCTTTTTCTGTCGTTTACAACAGTTTTATATTTGTATATATCAGCAGATGCAACCTACGACACCGGTGATGGCATAACGCATTATTTAATGTCGAGGTATTCGTGGAAACATCCTCATTTA
>CAISRK010000296.1 GCA_903887815.1 uncultured Bacteroidales bacterium
CTCCCCATGTTACTATTTTCGATGGTGCCAGGATAGGCAAAAACTGTAAGGTTTTCCCCGGAGCTGTTATCTCGGCGATACCCCAGGACATGAAATATGACGGAGAAATAACCTTCGTGGAAATAGGCGACAGGTCAGTAATCCGTGAATGCGTGACGATTAACAAGGGCACCAAATCCTTTGGAAAAACCGTTCTCGGCACGGACTGTCTGATAATGGCCTACAGTCATGTGGCGCACGACTGCCGGCTGGGGAACAATGTTATCCTGGTTAACGCAGTCGGTCTTGCAGGCGAAATAGAGATCGGGGACTATGCAATCCTCAGTGGTATGGTTCTCGTACACCAATTTGTACGGATTGGCGCTCATACCATGATTCAGGGCGGTTCGAAAGTTGGGAAGGATGTGCCTCCGTTTGTTACTGCCGGACGTGATCCGTTTCGTTTTGAGGGACTTAACCTGGTGGGTATGCGCAGGAGAGGCTTCTCTGAACAGCTGGTTGAGCAAATACATGAGATTTACCGGATCGTTTATCAGAAAGGTTTCAATGTTACCCAGGCGATGGAACATATTGAAAAAGAGCTTACTGGTAACGGCGAGCGGGATATGATTGTAAAATTCATTCGTGAATCCCGCCGCGGGATTATCCGGGGGCCCTTCGAGGATTTATAAATCAGCCCATTTTTTACCGGCATTCCATCCCTGGGCTTCCATCAAAATGGTGCTCCGGTCTGCCAATTCAATAAGATGTCCGTCGGCCTTATCGGTCATCATTCCAATAACCGTTATTCCTTCCAGATTCCTGATTGCTGCCGTATCTTCGGGCGATACGGTGAAGAGAATTTCATAATCTTCGCCTCCGCCTAAAGCCGCAACCATCGGGCTTATCCTCAGCTGGCCGGCAAGACTGGCTGTTTCGGGATGAATAGGAATCTGTCCGGCGAAAATTCTTGAACCTGTTCCCGAAGCTTCACATATATGCAAAAGATCCGACGACAATCCATCAGAAATATCAATCATGGAGGTTGGTTTTACCTTACGGGCCAATAGCTTTCTTCCAAGATCCCTGCACGCCTCAGGCTTCAGTTGTCTTTCAAGTATATATTGATAGCCATCGAGCTGCGGCTTATATTTCGGGTCGTTGCTGTACTTCTTGTTTTCCTGCTCCAACAGGAGGAGCCCCATGAACGCTCCGCCAAGATTGCCTGTCACGCAGATCACATCACCCTTTCTTGCGCCGCTGCGATATACAATCTGCTTTGCCTGGGCTGTGCCGAGTGCAGTAACCGAAATTGTAAATCCATGATTGCTGGCGCTGGTATCTCCGCCAATCAGGTCAATATCGTACTGGTTGCAGGCCAGCTTTATCCCTTTGTAAAATTCCTCAATAGCACCCGGCGAAAGTTTCGACGACACCCCGATGCTTACCGTAATCTGAAGGGGAGTCCCGTTCATCGCATAAATGTCGGATAAGTTAACCACCACCGATTTATAGCCGAGATGCTTCATCGGAACATAGGTCAGGTCGAAATGAATGCCCTCCAGCAACAGATCGGTTGTCACCAGCGTTAGAAACCCCTTGTGGTCAATAACAGCTGCGTCATCACCAATACCCTTGCGCGAACCATGGTGGCGCAGGACAATATCACCGGTAAGCTTGCGGATCAGCCCGAATTCACCGAGC
>CAISRK010000297.1 GCA_903887815.1 uncultured Bacteroidales bacterium
AAGGCTTCTCTTGCTGCTTCCTCATTGGGTTCAATACACACCTTGAGGAAACCTTCGTTTTCGCCCCGAAACATAGCCAGTAAGCGATGCGAAGGAGCTTTCATCAAAGGTTCCGCCCAATCGTAATACGCTTCATATTTTATTCCTTCGAGCTCTTTCCCTCGTACAGGTTTCGAAATTATTTCTCCCGACCTCTCGAAATGATTCCTGATCCGCTGGCGGCTCTGCTGGTTTTCATTTACCCATTCTGCTATAATATCCCTGGCACCTGCTAGTGCTTCATCTTCGTTGCTTACTCCTTTTTCCTTACTGATAAATTCTTTTGCTCTCCTGAAAGGATCAGGTTCATTTTGCGACATGATGATCTTTGCCAGCGGCTCTAATCCTTTTTCGCGGGCAATTGAAGCACGGGTGCGGCGTTTCGGACGGTATGGAAGGTATAAATCTTCCAATTCACTCATGGTTGAAGCTGCCAGCAGTTGTTTCTCCAGTTCAGGCGTGAGTTTTTCCTGCTCCCTTATTGAAGCAATTATTACTTCCCTGCGCTTTTCGAGTTCAATAATTTTCTCATAGCGTTCACGAATAGCTGCTATCTGGACTTCATCCAGGCTGCCTGTCATTTCCTTACGGTACCGTGCAATAAAAGGCACTGTAGCTCCCTCAGTCAGCAGATTTATTGTATTGAGAACCTGGAAATCACGAATGCCGAGCTCACTGGCAATCTGCAGGACATACTTTTTCTCCATCCTATAAATATTATTTCAATTCTATCAGCAAAACTGTATCTACATGCAAAAATAAGAAAAGCCGGGCTTCAATCCGGCTTATCAATTGTTTTTCTGTCTTTCTTTACCTGATCAGCGTCAGCGTCCCCCACACCGGATCCGACAACCCTTCATGCTCGCCCACATCCTTGTTTGTCCAAATGGTACCATCGCGGAATTTGGCTGTGATTTTCCATACATACACATCCTGCGGGCATTTGTGGCTTGTATTGTTGTTGTCCAGGTAGTATCCTTCCCATCCTTCCAGCGGTGCTCCCCACGAATCCAGCTTTATGCTGCTCCATACCAGGGCGCCATAGCTGTTGAAGATTTCGCACTGGTACGATTCAAGGTTTACACCCACCGGCTTCCATACCCGTGTTTCGCTGGCCATGCCTTCGGGTGCAAAAGCATTGGGCACATATAAGCCTTTAAACAGCATTTTGTAAATAAGCAATGCCGTGTCGTTGCACCCTTCCTTGCTCGTGCTCACCAGTATTACCGGGTAGTCGCCGTCGTCGGCATAGGTCATCAGCGGGGATTCGGCATAGGAGTTATCCCCGTTACCAAAATCCCAGTTGTACTGCTCAGCCCCTATCGATCCGTTGGTAAACTGAATGTGCCCCTGTATGTCGTCCACATTTTCGGTGAAGCTGAAAGCGCTCACCGGCGAACGGTTCACAGTGATCCATTGTGTAAGCGTATCGCTGCACCCGTTGGTGTCGGCTACCAGCAGCTGCACATTGTAGCGTCCCGTGGAGTCGAACACATGGCTTACCGTGTCGCCCTGCAGTATGGCCAGCAGCCCCAGGCTGTCGCTTATCCTCCAGTGCCAGCTAACCACAGGAGCTATGTATGCAAGTGACGAATCCACAAACTGCACGATCTGCTGTGAGCATGGCGGGTTGTTGCTGAACCGGGCTTCGGGCAGTCCGTTCACCCTGATGAGTGAACTTACCGTATCCCAGCATCCCTGCTGGTTTATTACTTTCATCATCGTTGTATATACTCCTGCTATCGGGTACAGGTATTCAGGGCTTTTGAGCAACGAGGTATCGGCAGTGCCTGCATCGCCAAAATCCCATCGGTAGCTCAGTGCTGTTGCCCCGTTGGCCTGCGTTGTATTGTTGAAATGCGTCTTGCTGCCCAGGCATGAAGGAGCCACACCGAAGCCTGCCAGCGGCGAGGGCTTTATAAGTATGGTCCTGGTGGTGCTGTCGCTCACGGTGGAAGCCCCTACTACGGTGCTCACCCTGAGCTTCACGGTGTAAACGCCAGCCGTGTCGTAGGTATGGAATACCTGTGGCTGGTAAATGGTATAAGTAGTCGGTGGCGTTAGGTCGCCAAAGGTCCATACCCAGTTGGAAATGGTGCCTTCGCATTTGCTCATATCGGTAAAGCCAACCGGCAGGTTCTGGCAGAGGGTGTCGCTCACATTGATGTAAGCAGCCACAATACAGGCGCCTCGGGTTACCGTATCGGTAAAGCTGTCCACACATCCGTTGGCATTCACCACAGTAAGGGAGGCCATGTAATCCCCGGCCCGCACATATTTATGTGTGCTGCCGGGCACATACAGGGTATCGGCAGGGGTGCCGTCGCCATACATCCAGACGTACATATTCAGTGCAGAGGAAGTATCCACGCTGGTATTAGCAAAGGTAATGGTGCTGTCGCAGCTGCCACTGGTGTATCCAAATCCCGCCACCGGCAGTGCAAGCACCTGTATGCTGTGGAACTGCGATGCCGTGCACCCGAATTTATCGGTCGAAGTGAAGTTCACCGTGTAGAAGCCCACTTTGCTGAAGGTATGTGCCGGTTTTTTCAATGTCGAAACATTATGGGTTCCCGTTGCCGGATCGCCAAAATCCCAGTGGAAGGTAATCAGCGTATCTACCGGTGCTGCCGGGGTGAGAAGCTGCGGAGTGAACGATACTGCATTGCCGAAACAGGTATTGGTGTTAGTGAAATCAACCGTGAACGGGGGAAGCACACACACATTCAGCACGGTGGTGTCCACACATCCCCTCAGGTCGGTAACCGACAGCCTTACATCGTAACAGCTGTCAACTGCAAAATAGAGGTGGCTGGGGTTGGTGCCCGTACCATACTGGAACGGCTCAAACTCCCACTGCCAGTTGTTGATGATCCCCTGGTAGCTCCACGATGAATCCTGGAACTGCACCAAACCGTTGGTGCAGGGACTGGAAGTGTATTTAAACCATGCCGTAGGTGTATTCCAAACCTGCAGTGGCAGCACTTTGGTGTTCGCGCAGCCATGCTCGGTGCGGGTGGTGAGGGTAATGGAATAGGTAGCCGGCAGCGTGTAGGTGAATTTGGGGTTCTGAAGGGTAGAGGTATCGGTGGTGATGCCGTTAACACCAAAATCCCAGTACCAACTCACGATGGTATCCCCTGCAGGAGGTATGCTCAGGTCGGTAAAATGAGTGGGTGAGTTTTCGCACACCCCGCTGAATACAAACTGTGTAACAGGCGAAGGATGGATAGTGACCGTATGGGATATGGTATTTCCGCATCCTATGGTATCCTGTATGGTGAGCTTCACCGTATAGGTGCCTGCCACCGCATAGCTGTGCGATGCATTGCGGGTGAAAGCATGCGGGCTGCCGTCGCCGAAATCCCAGTTGTAATAGGTTACCGCTGCCACCTGGGTAGCTGTGGTATCGGTATAAAACGTGGTGGTGCTGCCCAGGCATACCAGGCTGTCGGCATAAAAGTCAACAGGGGGTTTGGGTGAAATCACCACGCTGCGGCTTACCGAATCGTTGCAACCCGATGCATTTACCGTGGTGAGTACAACCGTATAGGTTCCAGCCAGTGCATACGTATGTATGGGGTTGGTCTGTGTGGATGTATTCTGAACTCCCGAAGTCGGGTCGCCGAAGTTCCAGGTGTGCTGGGTGAGGGTGCCTCCGCCGTTCAGGTTGGTAATATCGGCAAACTGCGTACTTTGTCCCTGGCAGGTGCCCCCGTAGCTGAAATCAGCAATCGGCGAAGCCGATATGATCACCGTATGGGTAGTTGTATTTTCGCATCCCGTGGATGTTATTACCTTCAGGGTAATGGTAAAAGTTCCGGGCTGTGCATAGGTATGTGTAAAGGTGGGCAGCACGCTGTTGTAGGTGGTGTCGATGCCATCGCCGAAAGTCCAGTACCAGGTACCCAGGCTTCCGCCGCTGGCGCTGCTCAGGTCGGTAAGTATTACCGGCAGGCCCGAACACCCGGGCGAACTCACTGCAAAGGCAGCCATTGGGGCTGGCGCTACCACTACCGGTTTGGTCTTGCTGTTCATGCAGCCTGCCGTATCGGTAATAGTCAGAATCACCTGGTAGGTGCCTGCGTTACCATAAATATGAATAGGATCCGGGATCACCGAGCTGCCCCCGTCGCCAAACTGCCAGGACCATCCCTGCGTGCTGGCAGGGTCCACGGTAGAAGTAAATTCGGTGGTATCGCCGTTGCATCCGGCCACAGAGGTGAAATCAACCGCAGGGGGAGCCGCTACTACCACCTGCATGGTGGTATCGTCGCTGCAGCCTCCCGATAAGGTTACGCTAAGCAGTACCGTATAGGTGCCCGAAGTATTGAAGGTATGTGACGGATTCGGAAGGGTGCTCTGGTTGGAGGTGCCTGAGCCTGCATCGCCAAAGTCCCATGCCCAGCTGCTGATGCTTCCGGTGGTATTGCTGTTGCTGATATCGGTAAACGAAACGGCTCCGCCCTGGCATGCCGAACCATGCATAAAAGCGGCCGTAGGCCTGGGCTGTATGGTAACTATGCCGCTATAGGTATCCGAACAGCTGTCGCTGCTCACCACCAGCAGGCTTACATTAAAGGTGCCTGCATTGAAGTATTGGTGTGTAACATCCGGGCTGGCGGGGAAGAATACGCTTTGGGTGTTCCCGTCGCCGAAATTCCAGAGGTAACGGGCTATAAACCCTGAAGGCAATACAGCGGTTGTATTTATAAAATGGATGGTGTCGCCCTGGCATCCGGGCCCACTGATGCTGAAACTGGCATCGGGCGAGGGTTTGATGGTGATGCTGTTGGTTTTTACATTGCTGCAGCCTGCCGTATCGGTAACACTAAGGGTGACATTGTAGGTGCCGGGTGCCGTATAGGTATGCATCGGCGCCTGTGTGCCGGCGGTGCCTCCGTCGCCAAAGCTCCACAGCCAGTTGCCTATGGCTCCCGGGCTCATCCCCGCACCGGGGCTGAACTGCATGGGGTTACCCATACAGGCCGAAGTAAAGGTGAAATCCACAACCGGAAGTGCCTGGGTGGTTACATCATGGGTGATGGTATCCGAGCAGCCGTTGGCAGTAAAGGTGATCAGCGTTACGGTAAAGGTATTCACCGTGGAATAGGTATGTACAGGGTGCTGAAGGGTGCTGGTATTGGCTGTTCCCGAGGAAGCTTCTCCAAAGTTCCAGCTCCAGGAGGAAAGGGCCTGGGGAAGCACAACGGTGGACTTATCGGTAAAACCTACAGCTGTGCTTACGCACCTGCCGCTGCTGATGAAATCAGCCACAGGGGCCGGGAGCACTTCTATGACCCGCGTTTCGGAATGGGTACAGCCATCGCTGTTGGTAACAGTGAGGGTAACCCCGTAAGTGCCGGGGTTGGTATAGGTATAGGTTGTATTGGGGTTCGGTGGAAGTGCAGGAAAGGTAAAAGTCTGTGTCGGGCTTCCGTCGCCAAAATCCCATACCCACCGGCTCATATAGGCCGAATTGGCCACACTCTGGTCGGTGAAGGTAACCAGCTGTCCCTGGCATGTGGTGTTGGTGGCTGTGAAATGAGCCACCGGTGAGGGGTGAACGGTAATTGTGTGTGTCTTAACATTGCTGCAGCCTGCCGTATCGGTGATGGTGAGCGAAACGGTATAGGTACCCGGGGCCACATAGGTGTTGGAGGCATTGCGTACTAACGAAGTGTTGTTATCACCGAAATCCCACAGGTATTGGGCAATAGCCAGGGGATCGGCTAGCAGGGTATCGGCCCAGAAATGGGTTGCGCTGCCCAGGCAGGCGGTGTCGTTGGTGAAATCAACCAGCGGTGAGCTCTTTACAATGATGCCCTGAACAAAGGTATCCTTGCAGCCGTTCAGGTTGGTAACAATAAGGGTAACGGTATACGGGCCCGGCACGGAATAAGTGTGCATGGGATCCTGCAGCAAAGAGGTATTGGGTGATCCCGAGATGGCATCGCCGAAATCCCAGTGCCAGCCTGTAATCTGGCCGCCGCCGTTCGGGGAGGAGTTATCAAAGAAAGCTGTTGCCAGGTCCTGGCAGTTGCCCTGGTAGGTGAAACCCGCTACCGGAAGGCGGGAAATGGTAACAGGAGACTGGTAGGTATCGCTGCAGCCCTTGCTGTTGCTCACCGTTAGGGTAACCATGAACGTTCCCGGGGTGGTATAGGTATGGGTAGGGTTGTAAGGTACCGGCATAGGGGGGAAGTTGATGGTTTGCACAGGGCTGCCATCGCCGAAATCCCATATCCACTGCGTAAGGTAGCCTTGTCCCGGTGGGTTCTGACACAGATCGGTGAACTGGGTGGTTACTCCAAAGCAGTTGGGGTTGGTAAAACTGAAGAAGGAGGTTGGATGGGGCAATACCACAACAGGATGGGTAACCCTGTAGTGGCAGCCGTTGGTATCGGTAACACTCAGTATGGCCTGGTAGGTGGTGGTATTGGCATAGATATGCTTCACCGGGTTTACAGGGGCATTGAAGGTAAGCAGCGTGCCGTCGCCAAAATCCCATTGCCAGGTGCTGATGCCGTTAATAAAGCCTCCCGTGCTGGTAATGGTGAAAAAGGTTGTATCCCCCGAACAGGCATTGTTGGTGGTGAAATCAACCACAGGGATGGGGTTCATCACCACGTTGATGGTATCGTTCATCATGGCTGTGCAACTGGCTGCAGGGTTAGTGGCCAGAACCGAATACTGTCCCACGGTGGTGAACCAGCCGTAATCCAGCGGGAAGCCCGTGCCGGGGAGTACCAGCGGACCGGCAGGGGCAGGTAGCGGCAGGTTGTTGTACAGCAACTCGTAGGTCATGCCTGTTTCGGAGTTATCAAGCCCCAGGCGCACCCCTGCATCACCATCGCAGTAAAAACCACTGTTGGTGCCGGTAACATTGAAAATGTTGGGGGGACTTACTACCTTAACAGATCCGGTTGCCGAAGCCTGAATACTACAAAGGCCTGTAGTAACAATATAGTAGTTAAAAGTTCCGATAAATGTTGGTATTCCGCTTATAATAAAAACACCAGCATTGTAAACACCTGTCAAACCCGCCGGTAACCCGGCAACGATGGCTCCCGTTGCGCTTCCGCCTATCATATAGGTAATATTTACAATTGCGTTGGAGACGCATATAGTCTGGTTATCGGTACCTGCAGCCGAGGTAAGGGTCAAGGTTGAATTAGGAAGTACCGTTATACTGCCTGTTGCAGTTACCTGCGCACAAGGGCCGGTAGTGGTAACCGTGTAGATATATATTCCGGACGCAGTCGGACTGCCGCTTATAATAAATACCCCGGCTGCAAAAACACCTGTTATTCCCGGAGGTAAACCCAGGACTGTTGCACCTGTTCCGCTACCACCTACCGCATAAGTAATATTGTTGAGGACGAAGTTAGTACAGAGGGTTTGTGCGTCAGTACCAGCAGCTGAGTTTAGGGATATGGTCGAATTTGGAATGACGGTGATGGTACCACTTGCTGTTACTTGTATACATAGACCTGTGGTAGTAACCGAGTAGTTAAATGTTCCGGCTGCAGATGGGGTGCCGCTAAGCGTGAAAACACCAGCAGTGAAAGCACCTGTTAAACCTGCCGGCAAGCCTGTAACAGTTGCCCCGGTTCCACTGCCTCCTATTGCATATGTAATAGCAGTGATGGCTGTGTTGATACAGGTTGATTGTAAATTGCTGCCCGCCGCTGAAGTAAGTATTATGCTAGAATTCGGCAGAACAGTGATGGTTCCGGTTGCTGTTGCCTGTAAACAAGGACCCGGAATGGTAACTGTGTAGTTAAATATTCCGGCTATTAAGGGGATTCCACTGATTGTAAAAACGCCTACTGCAAGAATACCCGTTATACCTGCTGGCAAGCCAACAACTGTTGCACCGGTTCCACTGCCGCCAATTGTATAACTAATATTGGTGATGGTGGTGTTTATACAAAGTGCTTGTATATTGCTACCCGGAGGTGATGTCAGTGATATGGATGAATTGGGAATTACTGTGATGCTACCATTTGCAATAGCCTGAATGCAAGGCCCTGTAGTGGTAACTGTGTAGTTAAATGTTCCGGCCACCAATGGTGTTCCACTGAGTGTAAATACACCTGCAGTAAAAGAGCCTGACACTCCTGCCGGCAAGCCAGCGACTGTTGCACCGGATCCACTGCCACCAATTGCATAAGTAATATTTATCAGGGCTGTGTTGATACAGGGCGTTTGCGCATCGGTGCCGGCAGATGAGATTAGGGATATCGTCGAATTTGGAATTACTGTGATATTTCCACTTGCGGTTGCCTGTAAACAAGGACCTGTTGTGGTAATTGTGAAATTAAATGTTCCGGCTATTGTTGGGGTTCCGCTGATAGTAAACACACCTGCTGCAAAGGCTCCTGTTACACCTGCCGGTAAGCCGGCAACTATTGCGCCGGTCCCGCTACCAGCTATTGTATATGTAATATTGGCGATGGCTGCGTTGATGCACGGGGTTTGTGAATTGGTACCTGCAGCTGAGATCATTGATATAGTCGAATTCGGAAGAACTGTGATGGTTCCATTTGCTATTGCTTGTAAACAAGGACCCGTAGTGGTAATTGTGTAGTTAAATATTCCAGCCACTGATGGGGTGCCGTTAATGGTAAAAATACCTGCAGCAAAACCACCTGATATGCCTGCCGGTAAGCCGGAAATTGATGCGCCTGTTCCTCCGCCTCCAATTGCGTAAGTAATATTGATAATGGGTGTGTTTATACAGGATATTTGTGCATTGGTACCTGCAGCTGAAGTGAGTGCTATGGTCGAATTCGGAAGAACCGTTATGGTGCCGCTGGCTGTTACCTGTAAACACGGCCCAGTAGTGGTAACTATGTAGTTAAAGATTCCGGCTACCATCGGGATACCGCTTATTGTGAAAACTCCTGCACCGGCAATACCGGTTACACCAGCCGGTAAACCCGCAACTGTTGCACCTATTCCACTTCCACCAATTGTATAGGAAATAGTAGCAATTGCGGTGTTAATACAAGGGGTTTGTGCATCCGTACCAAAGGCTGAGGAAAGTACAATCGTCGAATTCGGATGCACCGTGATGGTACCTGTAGCTGTTACCTGGCCACAGGGTCCTGTGGTAGTAACTGTAAAATTAAAAATTCCGGCTATGGTTGGAATGCCGCTGATTGTGCAGACACCACCTCCGAATACTCCCGTAACCCCGGTTGGTAAACCGGAAACTGTTGCACCCGTTCCGCTTCCACCAACTAAATAAGAAATATTAGCGATAGCCGTGTTGATACAAGGTGATTGTATATTGGTACCTGCTCCCGAGGTGAGCAATATAGTCGAATTCGGAATTACAGAAATGGTCCCGGATGCGGTAGTTTGCACACAGGGTCCGGTGGTACTCACGGTGTAATTATATGTTCCGGCAGCTGTTGGGGTCCCGCTTATGGCAAATACCCCGCCTCCGAATATTCCTACAACTCCGGAGGGTAGACCGACAACTGTTGCACCGGTTCCGCTACCCCCGACGGCATATGTAATATTCGTAATAGAAGTGTTGATACAGGGAGTTTGTGCATTTGTACCCGCTGCTGAGGTTAGTAATATTGTCGAATTCGGAAGCACAGTAATCGTACCGTTAAGAGTTGCCTGTGCGCAAGGACCAGCTGTGGTAACCGTATAATTATATGTTCCTACTAAGGTTGGGATGCCACTGATTGTATAAACACCTGCAGCAAAAACTCCTGCTACACCTGGCGGTAATCCTACGACTATTGCCCCGATTCCACTACCTCCAACAGTATAGGCAATATTCGTGATTGCGGTGTTTAAACAAGGTGACTGTGAATCGGTACCAACGGCTGAAGAAAGAGATAATGTTGAATTCGGAATTACTGTAATGGTTCCTGATGCTGTTGCCTGAAGACAAGGACCTGTGGTAGTAATGATATAATTATACGTTCCGGCAACAGTCGGTGAGCCGCTAATCGTGAAAACACCTCCGGCAAATACACCATTTAAACCTAATGGCAAGCCGGTAGCTATTGCCCCTGTTCCGCTTCCGACTACAGCATAGGTAATATTTGTTAGGGCTGTATTAATACAAAGATTTTGTGCATCGGTACCAACAATCGAAGAAAGGGTTATGATGGAATTGGGAACGACAATGATTGACCCGAAGACCGTTGCCTGGGTACATGGACCTGTAGTAGTAACTGTATAATTAAATGTTCCGGTAGCGGTCGGAATTCCACTTATAGTTAATACCCCTGCAGCAAATACTCCCGAAGTGCCTGCCGGTATGCCCGCAACTGATGCACCTGTTCCACTACCTCCCACTGCATAGGTAATGTTGTTTATTGCAACGTTAACACATGCTGTTTGAGCATCTGTGCCAGCCACCGAAGTAAGAAATAATGTTGAATTCGGAATTACGGTTAAAGTTCCTGTAGCTATCGCCTGCACACAAGGCCCTGTCGTGGTAACCGTAAAATTGAATGTTCCAGCTACGGTAGGAGATCCACTGATAGTGTATACACCTGCAGCGTAAACGCCATTTAAGCCTAAAGGCAAACCGGCAACCGTAGCCCCTGTTCCACTTCCACCAACAGCATAGGTAATATTTGCAATAGCTGTGTTGATACAAGGGGCTTGTATATTTGTGCCTGCGGCTGAAGTAAGGGATAGGGTTGAATTCGGCCGGACTGTGATAGTTCCGTTTACTGTTGCCTGCAAACAAGGGCCTGTGGTAGTAATAGTATAATTATATATTCCGGCTACCGTGGGAGTTCCGCTTAATGTAAATACACCCGCTAAATAAGCACTTCCCACGCCCGCTGGTAATCCAATAACATTCGCACCTGTTCCGCTGCCTCCAACGGCATACCTTATATTGAGGATAGCCGTATTGATGCAGATGGTTTGTGCATTGGTTCCTGCAGCTGAGATAAGGGATATATTCGAATTCGGAGTCACGGTGATAGTTCCGTTTGCAATAGCCTGGGTACAGGGACCTGTTGTAGTAACTAAATAATTAAAAATACCGGAAATAGCCGGTATGCCACTTAGGGTATATACACCAGCAACAAATGCACCCGTTATACCAGCAGGCAAGCCCACAACTGTTGCCCCGGTTCCGCTTCCGCTGATGACGTATGTAATATTGGTAATTGCCGTATTGATGCATCGTGTTTGTACATTGCTGCCCGCACCAGAGGTAAGCGCAATTGACGAATTCGGAATAACGGTGATGGTTCCGCCAAGTGATGCCTGTATGCAGGGGCCTGTTGTGATAACTGTGTAATTATACGTTCCGGCAACAATCGGGGAACCGCTGATCGTATATATACCAGCGGCAAATGCACTATTCAAACCTAATGGCAGTCCTGCAACTGTTGCCCCGGTGCCGCTTCCACCCACAGCATAAGTAATATTGGTGATTGCGGTATTAATACATGGGTTTTGCAAATCGGTTCCTGCTGCCGAAGTTAGAGATATGGTTGAATTGGGGCGCACCGTAATGGTCCCGTTTGCTGTTACCTGCCCACAGGGGCCAATGGTTGTAACGGTGTAGTTATATAACCCGACAATTGTCGGAGTTCCGCTTATTGTAAAAACACCTGCTGCAAAACTGCCTGTTACACCCGCAGGTAAACCCACGACCGTTGCTCCGGTTCCGCTGCCTCCAACCGAATAGGTAATGTTAGTGATTGCTGTGCTGATGCATGGTGTCTGAGCATCGGTGAGTGCAGCCGATGTAAGTGATATGGTTGAATTCGGGGTTACATTTATTACACCAACGGCTGAGGTCTGAACACAAAGCCCCGTAGTGGTAACGGTATAAGTATATGTTCCTGCAACAGTAGGTGTTCCGCTGATTGTAAATACACCTGAAGCAAATACACCGTTTACTCCAGCCGGCAAGCCGCTGACTACAGCACCGCTTCCATCGCCGCCGATTGAATATGTTATGTTGGAAACCGCCGTGTTGATACATTTCGTCTGGTTGTCAGTCCCAATAGGTGAAGCTAAAGCTATGGTTGCATCCGTGTGAACCTCAACAAAAAAATTAGGAGATTCCGCACCTGGACTACACGGGAGATTAATGCCATGTACCGAAAAGTCTCCGGAAGCTGCAATTGCCGAAAAATTGACCGTTATAGAGTTGGTATTAGCACCCGAAACAATGGTTGCACCCGAAGGCAAAGTCCAAGCATATCCTGTAGCATTTGCAATAGGGGCAACTGTATAGACGTTACCATTTGTATTCTGACAAACCGTGGAAGCACCTGTTATAACCCCAGATGCTACAACAGGATATGATCCCGTAACGATGTTGTCGGTGAAAGTCCATGGAGTGAGATTAGCACCGAAATTATCCCAAATACCACTTACCGGGATGGGGTCTAGGGGTGCTTTCCTTATATGGATCGGAGTGGGCCCTCCAATAAAAAGATACACCATTTCAACGATTATATCATTGTTTAAGTTTTCCCCTAGAGGACTTGCGCAATATATATCTACTGACTGGGTAGTGGGTGAAAAACTCCAATTGTGTACAACCGACCAACCCGTTCTTGTGTTCTGGTAATAAGGAAGAGCCACTAAAGTCGGATCCTTCAGAACTGTACGATCAAAGTCGAGATAAATAGACATGGACCCAACATGAGTTCCTGTGATTCTGATAGGAACAATAACAATATCACCCGGACACAAACCATTCACATCGGGCTTTAGCGTAGCAATAGACTGAGAATTCGCTACCAGACTACCGAGACCGATAATCAGAACCAGCAATAGTTTCCCGGTGATTGATTGTATTTTTAGTATTGTATTGCGCATTAACGTATCGGTCCTGGTTTTTTAAAAACCAGCTATTAACTTTTCCTGCTTACTGATTTGACTAAGGCCTTTCGGGACCTGATAAACAAATCATGTTTAACCTATTGCATCGCATGTACAAGCCCTGCAACATTGGCTTGATATTTGTACATTCTCCTCCATCCGTTTTTCCCGGTACCCGGCGGTAAGCCGTTGAATACCAGCCGAACTGTGCCCACATATCCGGCTTTACATATTTTTCCCGGTGCAGTTTTAACCCGGTAACCCGAAACACACCTATGGGTTTATGTCTTTAAACCGGATAAGTTATCAAAATTAATTGATTTTATCCGAACTGGCTTTGTTGCAGGTTACTTGTTATAAACATTTGAATGTTACTAATATAACGCGTTTTAAGGGGTGACATTTCAGATATTATTATGATATTTACACAATTAATCTTCCCTAATGATTATACGTGTATTCTGCCGGGAAGTGTTATTGAAGCTGTGCGTGTTTAAGATAGTTCATTTGCCAGGCTGCCCGGAGCTATATCCTGAAACAGGTAGGGGAAAAACCCGTTAGGGGTCAAGAGGGTTGAATCAGAAATTTTGTCTCCCTCAAGTTTACATTCAATTGCATGTATAATCAAAAAAGCACTAAAAATTATCGCTTTATGGCGCTACTCTAAATACACTATTTGCGGCGCATTCGAGAGTACCGCGAACAATATCTGTAAGTATGCCTTACACCGCTAAAATAAATTCATATTGTTTAATACCAGTATGTTATAAATAACTAATATTTTAAACGCGGTTCTAATATATCCGAAAACGGGCAGAATATTAGCTATATGGCACCCCTCTCAATTAAACCCAAACTACGTATTAGCTTAATTTCCCTTTAAATTGAGCTGATAATTTACTCTTCGCGGGTTTCCTTTTCCATGTCGCTCAGGTGTATGTTTAATGCTTTAACCGAAATCTGGATTTCGTAGATTGATATACCAAGTGATGCAATCATCATTAGCAGGGCGATGCCAAATATCCATACAGCTATGTACTGTTCGCCTATGAAAATAAGGAACATTGTTCCAACACACAGGAACAGGCTGGTAACGCCAAAAATCTGCATGTTTTTTGTCAGGTATAGGCGTTTACGAAGATTAGCTATTTGTCCTTTCAGCAGTTCGTTGGGATCCACTTTGAATTTTTCATGCAATCCTCTTATCAAGGATGCATACCCCAGGAATCGGTTGGTATAAGCTAACAGGATCAGCGATATTGCAGAAAATAAAAGGGCAGGTGTTGTAAGCGTTATTTGCTCATGCATTGTTTTGGGGGTTTCGTTGGATATTTTAATAGTATGAATGGATTCACATCGTAAATATAATGAAATATGCAATGTAAGGTTCCAAACCTTGCTTGTTGTTATCATCATCTTCTTCCGGTTCACCGCCTGCTACTCCCTGCTTATATCTGCCAAAGGGAAATCCTTATCAGCAATAATTTGACCCATCGCTCCCTGGTAAGTTTTTGGTTTGGCAACGTAAGCCATAGAATTATTTAATTTATTTTATCTTTACCTCTACTTTTATTGATTTGTTTTATGAAACAGAATGTAGTTAATAAGCAACAGAAAAACAGGAACAATCAGTCGGTAAAAGTAAAAGAGGCTGATACTGAAAGTTGGAAATATTATGCTGCCCTGGCCGGCATTGTGCTAATTTCATTTATTGCCTATTTGCCTGTTCTTCATAACGGTTTAATAAACTGGGATGATAATGTCTACATAATAAATAATCCGCTGTTACAATCGATCAATCTGAAAGAGGTTTTTTCGCAGAATATCGGGGGAAATTACCATCCTCTCACAATTCTGACCCTTGCCGTTGAATATCATTTTTTCGGATTGAATGCAACCGGCTATCATGCTTTTAACCTTTTATTGCACGTGTTTAACATTATTCTTGTATTCTATACCATTTACTTTCTTAGCAATAAATCCGCTGTTGCTTTAGTTGCTTCACTTTTGTTTGGCATCCACCCCATGCATGTAGAATCGGTTGCCTGGGCTGCCGAACTGAAAGATCTGCTTTATACATTTTTCTTTCTTGCATCTTATATTTTTTACCTGAAGTATCTAAAAGACTTTAAAAGGACTTTTTATGTTTTCGCATTAGTACTTTTCCTGCTTTCCATCCTTTCAAAGGCGATGGCAGCTTCGCTTCCGATATTGCTGATACTAACCGATTATTTTCGGGGAAGAAAATTAAATATAAAAGCAGTGCTGGAAAAAGCACCTTTCTTCTTGATTGCCATCACTTTCGGCATTGTAGCTGTATTGGCACAAAAATCAATGGGAGCTACCGATGTTATTGTTTTCAGTTTCCCCCAACGTATCATCTTTGCCTGTTATGGATTTATATCTTACCTGTATAAATTTCTTTTGCCAGTGCAATTAAGCGCTTACTATCCTTATCCGATAAAGAGCGGTGAGGTTATCCCTGTTCTATATTATTCTTTTGTCGTTTTCTGTTTAGCCCTTGTTGCATTCGTTATTTATTC
The DNA here is from genome assembly GCA_903887815.1 of uncultured Bacteroidales bacterium. GTDB lineage: Bacteria > Bacteroidota > Bacteroidia > Bacteroidales > UBA4417 > UBA4417. The sequence continues at coordinate 15,417 of CAISRK010000297.1, forward strand.
GCTCCGATACTCAAAAAAAATATTTTTCGGCATAGGGTTTTTTGCTATTACCGTTTTTCTTGTGTTACAGCTATTGCCTGTTGGTGGAACTGTTATGGCTGATCGATACAGCTATATTCCATCAATTGGAATATTTTACCTGACCGGTGAAGGCGTGTATTTATTATGGAGCAAGAAACAAAAATTAACGGCCCTCATCCTGATTGGGGTATTTACCATTTTCTTTTCAGTAAAATCCTATGACAGATGTAAAGTATGGGAAAAAGATATTACGCTTTGGAATAATGTTATCAGCCAATACCAGACTATACCGATTGCTTACAATAACCGGGGTTCAGCTCTTATCCATGAAAATAAAAGTACTGAAGCGATTAATGACTTTAATCAAGCTATTGAGCTGAAACCTGATTATTCTGAGGCCTATAATAACAGGGGTAGTGTGCTTTTAAACGAAAGGAGGTATGATGATGCTATTAACGACTTCAATATGGTTATTAAGCTGAAACCTAACGATGCCAAGGCATACATTAATCGGGGTGTTGCTTTTAAAAACAATAACTCGAGTGAAAAAGCGCTGAACGACTTTAAGAAAGCTATTGAGCTGAAACCTGATTATTTTGAAGCTTACAATAACCGGGGTAATGTTTTTTTGAAGGAAAAAAGATATGACGAAGCGATTAAAGACTACAATAATGCCATCAAACTGAAACCAGACTATGCGCTAATATATTTCAACCGGGGATTGGCAGAATATTATTCAGGTAAAAAGGATGCAGCTTGTGCCGACTTAAAACAGGCGGACAACCTGGGATATCAAATGGCTGCCGAGGCATTACTTCAGATATGTAAGTAGAAAGTGATGGTATTGCTTTGATTTACGTACATACTGATCTTATATAGATTCAGATCTGAATATGAAAGGCGAGGAAACATAAGCAGAATATAAATGCATATTATTGAAACCGGTTACTTATTCGGCTACCCCATAAAATGCAAAGGAATGTGCCGAGAATTTCAAAATAGATAGATACAAATGTACCTACAACTACTATCATTGTAAGAGAATGGATGAGAAAAGAACTTCTTATAAGGATCCTGCAATTTTTTTAAAGAACTAGCTTAAATTGAAGCGATAAACCTCATAGATAACTATATAAAGAGTGCAATTCAGTTGTTCAGGAGACAACAATCATTCGGGGAACAACCTGAAAAGCAATTATCTTCTAAATTTTTCTCAATCGTATAATTTTGCTGTATTAATTTGCATCCGGCTTATAGCGGATCACACCATTTCAAATAACAAATCCTGCAGATTCACCTGTAAACTGTTAGTGCAACTATAGAAAAAGGGTTATTGCGTTTTGCGATAACCCTTTCTTAGGAATAGTTACAGAAAATTCTCTCCCGACTCTGTAAACCTATAGCCAGTGAATAATCAAAAAGGAATCCCTTTTTCCGCTCTATTTCTTGGCTGTGGAATCAGCAGGCAGAGGAACGCTTGAGTTGAAAATGTCATAAACAACCTGCCACGATCCATCTTCCTGTTTTTCCCAGATTTCGATGTATTTACCATGATCAAGTTCGACCTTTGCGTTGGTTTCCATTTTAACAGTACCATAAACATAGGCGAGGTCCTCCTTTCCATTAATGTCCACAATAGTTGGAGTAACATTCATATCGCTTCCCATAGCTGATAACTCTGCCAGTATAGCCTCACGGCCTTTAACAGCTTCATTATTTGGGTATAAAACGGTAGCATCTTCGGCATAATAGGCATTTACATATGCTTTATAATCCTTTGATTCGTTAAATGCCTGGTTAATGTCGGTAGATGATTTGGTAATTGCAGCTTTGTCAGCATCTGATAATGAAACAGTTTTGCTGTTTGTGCATGAAGTAAACCCCATTGTTGCAATTACAACGGAAAAAATGGCAACCTTGATTTTATTCATAAAATTACTGTTTAAAGGCTATTGATCAAATTGACTGAATTGCATGATGAGATTGTTTTTATTTATTAACTACCTCTTAATGATATACCTATGATTCCTCTCTTTGAACTAAACCGGGAAATAATAAATTTTATCGCCTAGCTTAGTCCGCTTTTAAAAAATTGAATGCTCCCTGAAACAAGATTTCCAACACAAATAAATGTCGTACTTCTTACATAGATAATGTATACATCCGACTAATTAATTACAATCTTGCGGATTATCTGTCTGCTTTCGTTACTGAGAACCATTGAATAAATTCCACGTGGAAGTGAAGAAAGATCAAGTTTGATTTTCAAGGATCTATCCAATTGCAATGCGTCCTGTTCGTAAACGGAAATCCCCAGGTTATTGAGAATTCTTAGGGTTGAGAATTCCGTAGTTTGCGGGCTAAGGGATAAGGTGAATTGCCCATGGCTTGGATTGGGATATATGCTCAATTCCTTAACCAGATCCGTTTCGTTTGATGATAAAACAACGATCAGATTCGACATTTGAGAACTACAGCCATTTAAGATTACTTTATCGGAATAATTACCTCCAAAAACAGGAGTATAGTATTGCTGAGTTGCGCCAGGTACAATTGCGCCATTCAGATACCACTGATTACCGAGAATTGCATTACTTCCAAGAGCATTCCCTGACAGGGTAATGAATGGAGTAGCCGGTATTGGGTTAACAGCCACATTAACGATGCTATTGGCTACAGCATAACATCCGTTTGCATTGGTGTAATTAGTATAAACGAGTTGTGGTCCAGCTGTGTTCCATGTAATAGTTGCCTGGTCGTTAGTTGCTGTACCGCCTGCAGTAATAGTACCCCCCGGGGAAACAAGCCAGAAGTAATCAGTCATTCCTGCTTGTGTTGTATAAACATTACCAGTGGAGGTTGCGCAAACAGATGTCGGCCCACTGATAGTTGGCACGGGTTGAGGCATGACAGTTACATTGAAGGCCGTCGGCACCGATGCAGAACAACCGTTGGTTCCGCTGTAATTAACAGCAACCCATTGGGTGCCGGGAACATTCCATGATACCTGGACGTGATTTGTGCCCTGCCCGCCGGTAATTGCATTTCCAGGAGACACGGTCCATATGTATCCGGTCATTCCACTTTGTGTCGTATAATCATTGCCGGTTGAGCCGGCACATTTAGTCGCCGGGCCATTTATAGTCGGTACAGGCGCGGGGTTGACAGTGACATTATAGCTTAGGTTGGAGGAGCATCCACTGGCACTTGTGCTATTTATTGCTACCCATTGAGCACCCGTAGCTGCCCATGATACCTGTACCTGGTTGGTGCCCTGGCCCCCGGTAATTGTATTCCCGGGGGATACCGTCCAGGTGTATGCTGTATTACCTGCCTGGGTGGCATAGCTGTATGAACTATTGTTGCCACAAGGGCTGGCATTTCCTGTGATTGTCATTTGCGGACAAATGGTCATTCCCACATGGGTTACTGAGTAGTTTTCGCCAGAGTAAACAAAAGGGCATCCTCCTACTGACCAATTTCTCCTGATACCCCCGGTACTTATATTTGTAAAACACAAACTGAACCCGCTTGCTCCCGGGGCCCCGCATTGCCCTATATCCACAATCAGGCTCTGGGCAGGATTATAGGGGAAAGGGGTATCGAGGGGTATTGTCATCCACTCATTCGGCAATCCGGTTAAGGATACTAAAGCCTTGGAATAAACGGTGGTAAGGGGAGTGTAGAAGCTACCCGCCGTTAAGGAGGTAACAGCCGATTGCCCCATTTTAATCGTTAAATTGGTGTAATTCCACGGACCAAGGTTACTGAGATTTATCATAAAGGAAATACTTGTGATATTTCCGGCCGGGGCCGCTGAAGGCTTATTAAAATCGCCAGGAAGGTACAGCATCTGAACCTCTTTACCCGTTGCAATATTAAATGGGAATGAATTGGCTGTACCAGCTGTATTGTAATTGAAATACATGGCCGAGGAGGATTCTGCTCCATGAATAACAAACGGAAATCCCTGGGCAAAGGTATTATACAATATAGGAAGATAGGTAGCACCCGCATCAACAGTCTGTACAGCATTCCCGGTTACATTAACTGCTGTAACAACCGGAGACATCCATGGACCTGATGATAGTGTACCCGTGCAGGCATATTCAACCCAATAGGTGCCTGTAGTGAGCAGGAGCCCTGAGGTGTTGGCCACAACCCTCATGATCGGGCGCGCGACACCTCCGTTGGCTGCCAATACCCTATAGACATTAGTAAAATCTGTCGCAATCATGCGGTTTGTCGTCATATCGCCCCAGACCACAGTTGAGCCAGTTATGCCGGGCTCACCATTCCATACCCGCATATATATACCTGTAAAGGTCGATGTTGTGGTCGAATTGGTCTGATAAGAGTAAAAATCGATCGATGACGGTGCCCACACTTTGCCGGAAGGCACCGTAAAGTCATCGGCTACATAAACTCCTGAAGCAAGCTGACAACCGGATCCATAGGTTGATGTGCCACCCTGGTAATAGATAGATTCATTTGTCCCGCCCGGACCCGTGCCCGTGCTGTTGTAAACAGGCCCATTACTATATAGGGTGCTCAATGGGGAGTCCTGATAATTGGGGGTATAACTTTTGGATTCATAAATTTTACCCGATTGATCAACATCAGCAGCTGTGCTTTGCGACCATCCATTTTGTACAGATCCAAATGTGGCGAGAACAACCAGAAACGCCAGGAAGTTTTTTGTTGCATTTTTCATAATACTAATTTTTGAATGATAAAAAATTGATCTGATTTAAGTTAGCCTATACAAATATAATCGATTTTAAAGCGTGTGTCAAGGAATTGTGAAAAAATGAACCGAAAATGAACTCTCTCGCCGCAAGCGGCGGGGAACTGACCCCATAGCGATTAGAGCAACATTATGTGATCAGGTTTTTCAGCATGGGGTGGCCAGTTTGGTCGAAGTTAATAATTACATGTACAAATATAGTTAATTATATATATAGGTGTGTGTGATAAATATTTTTTATTCCTAAACAGTAAATGAAACAGCAATGCAAATAAAACCGGCTAATTGACCAACTCGGCCAGCAATTCCCAAATTTTTAAATTCTATGAATGACTTGAAATGTGCTTTGAATGGATAATTGATAGTTGAAAATTGACAATGGATTGATAGGTTTAGGGTTGATTTCGATATTGTTCTTTTTCGGGAGTGGATTCATTGGCATGCTTTTAATAAATGTTTTTTTATTCCTTGTTCTGTCTTTCTTTTTTACATCCTGATAGAAAAGCAGAAGGAGAAGACTAAAGGGATTGGCCAATACGGCCCGGGTGCCAATAACATTAAAATAGAGAGAAATTAATATAGGGGGTTGTATTCTTTCTGTTTCAAATATGTAAAAAAATGAATTTGTTGTTGAACTAATAATAATTTATTACCTTTACAATAATTATTAACTAATCCCAAAGTTATGAAAAACAAAACTTTACTCATTTTCGCTATGCCTGCAATTATTTTTGCAATTGCTTTATCCTCCTGCAAGAAAGATGGAGCAACTAACGGCAATCCAACTATTACTTCAGTAACTGTAAACCCAGCCAGTGTCAATGCCAATGGTATCGTTTCAGTTACAGTGGCAGCTACAGATCCGGATAATGATCCGCTTACTTACAGCTATACAGTAACCGGAGGAGCAATTTCAGGTAGTGGAGGATCTGTTTCCTGGACCTCACCTTCCGCAGCGGGAGCACATTCTGTAACGGTCACTGTATCCGATGGTAAAGGCGGTTCAGCTACTGGTAATGGCTCTTTGACTGTTCTCAAAGCAGTTACGCAGATTACTGGTACCGCAAAATTCCCGGCAGGTACTTCGGGCGATCTTTCCAATTCAAAAGTTAGCCTGTACACTTCTTATAATAATTGGCTGAATAATCAACCTATCAAGTTTGGAGCTGTTTCGGGTTCCGGAGCAAGTGTTAACTTTACGCTTACCAATGTTAATCCTGGCAATTATTACCTGGATGTATGGAAAGACATTGATAATAGCGGCGGATGGTCGACAACGGATTATGTCGGATGGTATGGATCGGGTGGTTTAGGAAGTCCGTCCCTGACCGAATTTCAGATAGCTGATGGCCAAACATTTTCTTGTTCGGTTGATATGTACATTATTGCCAAAAAATCCGGTTCTGCGGGAATGAAATACTAAACAGTGAAATAGAACCAATTGCTTGAATTCCCGAGATCACATATTTTTTACAGGACAACAACCCACTTCACGCTTAAACGAAATTAAGCATTATACTATTGCCAAACAGCCTGCCGGGGTATACCGACAGGCTGTTTTTGATTTAAAAAGAAACATTGCCTTTACAGTCCTAAATCCTGAATTTTTCATAAACTGAAGTTTCTGCAACCAGATTAAAAAGTTTTCTTAAACTGCGGCAGGAAAATAACTCAGATTATTTTTATGATTAATAGGGCATTCACTAAAAGTAATTCATTAGCTAAAAATATTTTATACCAATTTGATGAGACTAGGTGGATATGCTACCTAAACGGCCTATACACATCTAAAATCGAATAATAATATTTTGCTTTCCTCCAAGGCGGTTGAACCAGTAATGCACACCGAAGCCCTCTAATTCATGCGTTCCTTGCATCGTTGTTTATAAGTAGCTACCA
>CAISRK010000298.1 GCA_903887815.1 uncultured Bacteroidales bacterium
AGTAATTGATCCAACGTGAGTTACCTACCAGCACCAGTGCCGCATCCGAAACCTGACCGGGCAGCTCAGTATACCAGGCCGCTTTGTAGTTGTCGATCAGATGTTCGCATTCCCACGGCAAACCATAACCGACACCAGGCTCAAAAATCTGGTTCTTCAGGCTCATCAGGGCGTAAGATTCAGCACAATGGGTGGTCAGTTCGCGAACCGTATAGTAAAGTTTCACTTTCCGGTTAGCTTTGTGCTGTTCTTCAATGTGCTTAATAAGGGAGTCGCGCACAATAAACGGATAATTTATAAACGGATTGAGCCTCCCTGCATGATGAATATTCCCGATATTGGCACCACCCTCTTCTGCCGCTTTTGAGAAATCTTTCGGGTCGGAATGGTAGTAACGCTCCGAGAAATGCTTAGTCGGATTTACCGCACGCACAGGGGTTATTAATAGCTGCAAACCATATTGCATGGGTATTTTAGTTATGGTTACCATACCTGTAGAAGCCACCATATCGGCTTGCCTTCCACTGCCTCCGGTTTCGGTAATTCGTCCCTTTCCCCCATTCGACCAGTTCTGTGGTGCTCCGGGTTTATAGTCCGCAATGAGGGGACCATGGTACACATCGCCAATAAACTCAACGTGCAACCCCGACTTATCACCACCTATCCAGTAACTGTCGTAAGGTCCTTTCCAGTCCCAGGTGTGATTTTCAGGACGTATGCCGCCGCCAAAACCAGCTCCCATAAAATACTCAGCCGACTCGGGGGCATAAACGGTGTTCAGGCGAACATCCAGCACTGCAATATCCTTGTCAGTGGCCGACAACTGAATGGCATACGTTATATTTCCATCATATTCCATTAAGGCATCACAGTTAAATTTCAAACCGTTTTGTACTGAAGAAGCGGTCCAGGTAATTTTCCCGGTTGCTATTTGATTTATTTTCAGGTTTTCGGCTGCAAAAGCAATTGTTCCCGTTTTGGTTTGCACCTCAAAGCTTACGGGCTTTGCAATGACCTGACGGTTGTTGATTTTGATAGCTTCAGGCAATCCGTTTTTATTTAAAACAAGCGTCTTTCCTGATGCCAGAATGGTGTTTCCTGATATTTTCATTTCGCCATAAGGCTTAACAGGCAAGTCATTTGTACCAATGGTAGAGTTCAGCCAGCGCAGCCGGGAGTAACGCCAGGTCTCACCATCTCCCTCATCCGCAAGAACCTGATCATTTACATGGATCGTTACTTTTATTTTGCGGGGAGGTGCTCCCTCGGCGGTCAGAGTAGCTATTCCGGTATATTCTCCGGGGTTTACATTTTGAGGGATTTGTATGCCGCACCACAATGCCTGAACTTTCCCTTTAGGCACATTCACTGCAAAACTCACAGGATTTCCGTCCCAGTTTATCCCGCCCTGATTAAAGCAGGTTACAGAATCTTTACCGATTAGTCCGTTGACTGCTTTAAAATCGCTGAATGTCAAACGGACATTTTTAACCTCTGATTTAACAGCCCAAACTCCGATTTGCCACGTGTAATATTCATTTTTGGAAGCATACCCTTCAAAGGACAAAGCAGGCTCTTTTTTAGCCCAACGAGCTGGAATGGTATAAGGCAATCGGATCGGAAATACCCTATCCTCAGTATAAATCAGGTAATCATCTTTAAATTTAACCAGAATTGAAGCTATCTCGTTTTGGGTAGCCATAAGTCCCATCGGGGTAAAGGCGTCAAATGCAGAACGGCTTTCGATCCGTTCTACTTTCGCTTCCGGAAGGGTGGCTTTCACCTTTTCTAAGGATTTTACCC
>CAISRK010000299.1 GCA_903887815.1 uncultured Bacteroidales bacterium
AACGATACCCTGGATATTATTCTAAGCGACAAAAAATTCTATTTCGGAGTGGTTTTAATTCCACTTTTCTGGTTCTTCATTTATGCCTTGTCGGGTTCTTACCATAACATTTACCGAAAAGCCCGTATGCGCGAATTGGGGCAAACGCTGCTTATCACTATTATCGGTGTTATTATTATCTTTTTTGCCCTTATCCTCGACGATGTAATCCAATCTTACAAAAGTTACTACAAACTGTTTATTAATCTATTCCTTCTTCATTTTTTAATTACCGTAACATTCAGGTTAATACTTACCTCCCGCAACCTGTATAAGCTCAAACGCAGGATCATCGGGTTTAACACTATTATAGTAGGAAGCAATGGGAATGCGATTTCGATCTATAACGAAATCGAAAGCCAGCCCAAGGCAGCATTCAATAAATTTGTCGGTTTTGTACATGCCGTTCAGTATCCAAGTTATAAACTCGAAAAGTTTATCCCAAACCTGGGGCATTTTTCCAATCTCCGCCTCCTGATTTCGGAAATGAATATCGAAGAAGTGATTATTGCTACCGAACGGTCGGAACACAATACGATTGAACAGATAATTTCAGAAATTGAAGACACAGATGTACTCATTAAAGTGATCCCTGATATGCAAGACTTCCTGTTAGGTACTGTGAAAACCACCTCCATTTATCAGACTCCACTCATCCAGGTATCGTTCGACTTTATGCCTCCCTGGCAGCTCAACACAAAAAGATTTCTTGATGTTGTGCTTTCAGCACTGGCTATCCTGATATTGTCGCCGGTATACCTGTTTTGTATACTCGGAGTAAAACTCACATCAAAAGGACCTGCGTTTTACTTCCAGGAACGTATTGGAATAAAGGGAAGAATATTCATGATACCGAAATTCAGATCCATGGTAATAGGAGCCGAAAACGGCACACCAATGCTTTCGTCGAAAAACGATACACGTGTAACTTCATTCGGGCGGATGATGCGTAAAACCAGGCTTGACGAAATTCCCCAGTTCTTTTCAGTACTTAAAGGTGACATGTCACTGGTTGGCCCCAGGCCCGAACGCCAGTATTTTATCGACCAGATCACCCAACGTGCACCTCACTACCGCTTGCTGCTAAAAGTAAAACCCGGCATCACTTCATGGGGCCAGGTGAAATACGGCTATGCCGAAAATGTGGATCAGATGGTCGAACGCCTGAAATACGATATATTGTATCTCGAAAACATGTCGCTTGCTATGGACATTAAGATCATGGCTTATACTTTACTTACTGTAATGAAGGGAAGCGGACAGTAGGAAGATAATTTCGGATTTCGGATTTCGGATTTCGGATTTCGAATATTGGATATTGGATGTATGAGGAAAAAACAGGAAGTAACCTGAATCCTAATAACTGAATAATCGAACCTGAAACCCTGAAACCCTGAATCTCTGAAGCCCTGAAACTATTAATTACGTTTAGCTGCAAACATTTAAGTTTTAGACCAAGAATCCGATTCAATACTCTAAATACTCCCGCTTTCAATCATCCTAACAATTCGTTCAATATCAGCATCTTCACCAATAGGATCGTACCGCACTTTGAGGTCGTATCCAAACAGCCTGGCAAACGACTGGTAGAAAAAAGCCCTGA
>CAISRK010000300.1 GCA_903887815.1 uncultured Bacteroidales bacterium
CGAAGTTTACCTCGATTATTTCTACCACCGTAACGAAGAGTTCTGGCGAGGAAAAGCCATGGAGAAGCTCCCGGTTCTTAAAAATGCAACCCGTATGCTGTTGTGTGGTGAAGACCTCGGAATGGTACCGGCTTGCGTTCCCAGCGTTATGAATGATCTCGGGATACTAAGCCTTGAGGTTCAGCGAATGCCCAAAGATCCGAAAATCACTTTTGGTCACCCATCGGGTTACCCGTATTTATCGGTTGCAACGCCTTCGTCGCACGATACTACTACTATACGGGGCTGGTGGGAAGAAAATTATATGCAATCGCAACGCTTTTATAATGAAATACTCGGCAATGCCTACCAGGCACCCTTTTTCTGCGAACCCTTTATTGTAAAGCAAATTATCATACAGCACTTATACTCGCCGAGTATGTGGGCAATTTTTGCCATACAGGATCTGCTTGGCATGGATGAAACGCTGAGGTTGCAGGATGCGCGTGCCGAAAGGATTAACAATCCGGGTAATCCAAACCATTACTGGCGCTACCGTATGCATCTCAATCTCGAAGACCTGATGCAACAAACCGGGTTTAATGAAGATATTAAAAATCAACTCCGGGCCGCAGGACGACTGGACGTGTATTAATTTAGAAACCGGATAAAATAGTATCGTTACCTGAAGATAATAAAACAGGCAACTATGAGAACGGTTGCAATTATTCCCAGGATAGCAACAACCTTATTCTCATATGTCAGCAGGCGTTCGCATTCGGCAACCTGTTGTTGAGCTGTTTCATTATCGATGTTGGTTGCAAGGGCTTTTGTGTACCAGGCTTTTGCCTGCCTGAGAAGTTGAATTTTAAAAAAATCGTTACCGCGGTTCATAAAATCCATAAAATCACTTTCAGCTGCGCTTGCTGGGGCGGATGAATTATTGTGTTCCATAATATAGTTTCTGAGGTACACAAATATAGTTAAAAAGGCCCCGGAATGCTACTGTTTTTGAGATTTACCCCAAAATCAGTTTCGGAAGCATACAGGAATTAACTTTTTGTTGTTCCAAACGTTCTATTTATAATAAACGTAATGCTGGTATTATCTGTTTAGGTGTACCAGTGGTTTTGCATTTCCAATCTAAATCGTACAATCCGAAACTATGAAAAAAAATTCTCTCTGCGCTTTAACTATTGTTTTCCTGGCAATTTTTGTATTTCAATCGTGTAAAAACACGAAAACAGGGGCTCAATGTGGTACAAATAGTTGCCAGGCGGTTAATGCCGATTCCCTTACGAATATCTGGTGTGAAGCCTGGAACACTAAAGACTCGGTTGCACTCAGGGAAATGATTGCAGAAAAAGCACTGGTTATTGATAAGGACTTTACAGTTGAAGGCAGGGATTCAATTTTCGCGAAATGGATTTCAGGCAGTTTGCCAGCTATAAGCAATTTAAAAACAAAAGGTCTCAAGACAACTTCCTGTGGTTGTTGCGTTAGCCAGACAGGTTTTTATAAACTTGATTCCGCAACGAAAGAAGGTGTAAAATCCCAGACCGGCAATTATACATTTGTATGGATGCAGGCTGAGGATAAAACCTATAAACTGGAAGTAATCCATCTGACTGAATTCTAGCAGCGCGAAAGCGAAAGGGAACTCTGTTGAGTGAAATTTGATTAATTTCCTGAAAACCAGTACAAAAAAAGACCGGAATTGCTTCCGGTCTTTTAGTCCCTTAGGGTGGTGTCGACTGGAATTGAACCAGTGACACACGGATTTTCAGTCCGTTGCTCTACCAACTGAGCTACGACACCATGCTTGGTAGGGACTGCAAAAGTAGCATATTTTTTCAAATTCCAAGTGTTTTTACGGAAAAATTGCCATTAACGAAAAAAAAACAATGAAAACTGAAAAAACAATGTAAAAAAAAGTTGGCTTTCGCTTTGGTTTTAAAAAAACTCCCTATATTTGCACCCCATTAAGAAATTTATAATCAATTCATTAAAACATTTTGAAAAATGACTAAAGCAGAAATCGTTGCTGAAATAGCCAGTAAAACAAACATTGAGAAAGTTGCTGTACAGCAAACCGTAGAATCATTCATGGATGCTATTAAAAAAGCAATGGCTGATGGCGAAAATGTTTACCTGAGAGGTTTTGGTAGCTTTGTTGTGAAACAGAGAGCAGAAAAAACCGGCCGTAATATCTCAAAGAATACAACTATCATTATCCCGGCTCACAACATCCCTTCATTTAAGCCCGCAAAGGTTTTTGTTAGCGAAGTGAAAAATAAAGTTAAATAAATCCAGAATTCACTTTCTATAATAAAAGTAAGCTATGCCAAGCGGAAAGAAAAGAAAAAGACATAAAATGTCAACGCACAAACGGAAAAAACGTTTGCGCAAGAATCGTCATAAGAAGAAATAACCACGATTAAACTCTATGATTTCATCACATGAAACGTGTGTTATTTCATGTGATGAAATTTTTTTTTAGTACTTTTACCCTCACATCCCTGTGCAAATTTGCATTTTTAAGGTGTGGCAAGGAGTAATATCTGATAAGCTGATACAGCTGTGATAAACAAGGAATTAATAATTAATGCCGGTGCTTCCGAAGTGAATATTGCGCTTCTGGAAGACAAGGTGTTGGTGGAACTTAATAAGGAAAAGACCAACAACAGTTTTGCTGTTGGCGATGTGTACCTTGGCAGGATTAAGAAAATCATGCCGGGGCTCAATGCTGCTTTTGTAGACGTGGGTTACGAAAAGGATGCTTTTTTGCATTATCTCGACCTGGGTCCGCAGATCAATTCATTTCAGAAATATACCCGCAACGCTCTTGCCGGTAAAGAAGCCCTGCTTAAGATGCAGGACTTTGAAGTGGAAAATGATATAGAGAAAACCGGTAAAATATCTCAGGTCCTTTCTCCTAATCAGCAAATCCTTGTTCAGATTGCCAAAGAGCCCATCTCAACCAAAGGCCCCCGGATTTCATCCGAAATATCGTTTGCAGGACGTTACCTTGTACTGGTACCATTCAGTAACAGGCTTTCTATTTCTCAGAAAATTAAAAGTGCCGAAGAGCGCAACCGGCTCAAACGCCTTATTTCGAGTATCAGGCCTAAAAATTACGGGGTTATTATACGCACCGTAGCCGAAGGAAAACGTGTTGCTGATCTCGACGCCGATCTGAACGCCCTTGTTCAGAAATGGGAAGCCGTTTCGCTTAAAATGCTTGGGGCAAAAGCTCCTCAGAAAATAGTAAGCGAACTCGACCGTACCTCGGCCATACTGCGCGATATGCTTAATGAATCGTTTAACAACATTCATGTTGACGATCCAGGCGTTGCCGAGGAAGTAAAAAATTATATCCGCACCATTTCTCCCGATAAAGTCGAAATCGTAAAGGTTTATAAAGGTAAAATCCCAATTTTCGATAATTTCGGTATAGATAAAGCAATAAAAAATTCGTTTGGTAAAATAGTTACCATAAAAAGCGGTGTTTACCTGATAATTGAGCATACCGAAGCACTTCACGTCATTGATGTCAACAGCGGCCATAAAGTAAACAGCGACAGCAGCCAGGAAGAAAATGCCCTTTCGGTAAACCTGGAAGCCGCAACTGAAATCGCCCGGCAACTTCGCCTGCGCGATATGGGGGGAATAATCGTTGTCGATTTTATCGATATGCACGAAGGTTCGAACCGTCGCAAACTCTACCAGCGGCTGAAGGACGAAATGGCAAAAGATAATGCCAAGCATACCATATTACCTCCAAGCAAATTCGGACTTGTTCAACTCACACGCCAGCGCGTGCGTCCCGAAACCAATGTTGCTATTCTTGAAAAATGCCCATCATGCGGAGGAACAGGCGAAATTAAGCCAAGCATACTACTGACTGACGAAATTGAAAATAACTTGCAATACCTGATCCAGGATCAGAACGAACCTTACCTGAAAATAAACCTTCATCCTTTTGTGTATTCATTTTTAAAACAGGGCGGTTTACTTCGTTCGATACAGTGGAAATGGTATTTTAAATATAAAAAATGGATTCACCTGAATCCTGTAAACTCTTTCCAGTTAACTGATTACAGGTTCCTGAACAAGAATCAGGACGAAATAAAGATGTAAAACGAACGGCTCCTATTGGAGCCGTTTTTTTTGTTCTTTTTGCGGGTTAGACAACCTATTTAACAAGCTCAACTTCGTAATCCATGGTAATCAGGATATCAGCTTTCTCGCGTAAAGCCATTACCATCTGGTGTTCCTGCTCCAGGACGGCCATACGGTATTCGTTCTGTGGTTCTTTGCCCCGGACCACCTGTGCTTTCTTGGTTTCGTGATACGTGAGTTCGATAAAAATGCTTAAGTCGACACCTTCGGTTTTTATGGCATACAAACCATCCACCACAATGATATCGACAGTTGAATAGTCGGTAGTCAACTGGTCGACCTGTTCAGTGACAAGGTCGACGCAAGGACCGGTAGATAGTTTTCCGGCTTTAAACTCGGTTATATTCCGGTAAATTGTATCCCAGTCATACTCACCGTAACCTACTACATTCTGAATCCCGTTTTCCTTACGCCATTCGGTACGTAGCAATGGCAGAATGCGGTAATAATTATCGATATGGAGAGGTTTTGCAAAAATGCCGTATTTTCTCAGGCCTTTGGCAATAACATGTGCGAGTTCCGATTTCCCTGAACCCGATTCGCCGGAGATCCCGATTATCATTTTGGGCTTACGGTTGGCAAGAATTTGTTCAATAACTTGTTCCCCGGCTTTCTGGTGTTTTTCGGTAATTAACAATACATCGCCTAACATAGTGCTGTTTTTTTATTGTTGTTTTTAGTTTCAATGCTACAGGATATTGCTGAAACAAGCTCTATAATTTAAGTAAGAAAGGCTTATCCGCGGGAACAGTGATCCTTTTGTTCTGGATAAGGACATCAACCTGCTTATCAGCCGTTAATTCAACCTGTTCCTTTTTTATTTTTACTGTAAAACGTTTTCCTTTGAATGAAAGGCCGAAACTCAACGATTCCCATGCATCCGGAAGGTCAGGATTAATAGCCAGGATGTCCTGGTCGAAAGAAATGCCTGCAAAAGTCGATAAGGCAATGAGGACGGTTCCAGCCATAACGCCGGCGTGGATGCCTTCGGCGGTTGTACCTCCCTGTATATCAACGAAATCGCTTGCGAGGGCATCAGAATAAAGCTCCCAGCTCATTTCACGGTTTCCGGCTATCGACGCCAGCCTGGCGTGCACAATCCGGCTTAAAGTTGATCCATGCGAGGTCCGGCCGAAATAATATTCAAGGTTACGCTGCAGGTAATCATCGGGTAAAGTGTATCCCAATCCTTTAATCAAACCATCTACTTCTGCTTTTTCAAGGTTGTAGAAAGTCATTAGCATATCAGCCTGCTTGGCTACCTTGAATTCATCAGGCGAAAGGCCTTCTGCTTTAAGGATGCGGTCCATACGGTAAATATTCCCGTATTTCTGCTTATAAAATTCCCAGTCGAGTTCTTTCAGGTCGAAATAGCCTTCGTATTGTGCAATAATTCCATCATTGTTGATGTCCAGGAATAATTTTCCGGAAATATCATTCCAAAGATTTAATTCATTTTCATCGAATCCCAGCTTTTCAAATTCGTTTAACCCGCTTGTGCCATAAGCTTCAAGGATCAGTGATGCTTTCCTGAAAGCCCATGCAGTCATAAGGTTGGTGTATGCATTGTTATTAAGGCCACCTTCTTTGGCGTCGGGATAGGATTCATGAAACTCATCGGGTCCCATTACTTTGGTGAGATCGTAACGTTCGCGTTTCGGGTTCCATTCGCATTTACTTGCCCAGAACCGGCAGATCTGCAGGAACATTTCGGTTCCATATTCCTTCATAAAGGCAAGGTCGCCGGTTATCTGGTAGTATTGCCATATATCGAAGGCAACCGCAAGCGAAACGTGCCGCTGCAGTGAACTGTGATCGGCGTCCCATTGCCCGTTAAGCGGGTTAAGGTGGATTACCTGGGTTTCTTCACGGCCGTCGGATCCACTCTGCCAGGGGAACATTGCTCCGGAATAACCATATTCGGCGGCGTATTCCTTTGCTTTTTCAAGCCTGCGGAACCTGTAAAGAAGCATCGATTTTGCAACTTCAGGGAGGTTGATATCATAAAGTGGCAGGATAAAAAGTTCATCCCAGAATATATGACCGCGATAGGCTTCGCCATGCAATCCACGCGCAGTAATGCTGGCATCGATATTGCAGTTGTTGGGCGACATACTTACCATAAGGTGATAAAGGTGTAGGCGCAGCATTTTTTGCGAGAAACGATCGCCTTCAACCTTCACATCAATTTTATTCCAGATAGCCTGCCATACTATGCGGCTATTATCGAGCAATGTCTCAAATGAATCTGTTGCATTGTCGAGGCAAGTGCTGGCAGATGCCAAAGGATCAGTGACATCATCAGGTTTCGAAGTAAAAATGGCAACTTTTTTTATCAAAGTTACTTCATTATCCTGTTTCAGATCGAAAGTTACAGTTCCTGATACCTGGGAAGTGGATATTGTTTGTGTTAAATCAACCTGAATAGGTTTGCCTTCCTGTAAAAACGAATAATCAGCAGCTTCGGCTATTCTAATCCCTGATTGGGTTGTTGTGACGACCACATATTGCCTGTTTCCGGTTGAACCCTCTTCAACTTCTTTCAGATGCTGCTGGTTAAGTGACTCATACCGATCGACACCATCATTGATAATGGCACCATTAATTTCTGATTTAAGAGTTATCTTTCCGCTGTAGTTCAGTGGTTTAACCGAATATTGAAGCATCGACAGGTGAGGAAGGTTCATAGATGCAAAGCGAGCGGAGCGGATCTCGGTTTCGTTTCCCTGCTTGTCGCGCACGCCAAGTAAACGCGTAAGCAATCCAGATTTTAAATCAAGTCTGCGTTCAATCGATAGAATTTCGGTTTCGTTAATATCGAACCAGTCTCCATCATTAACCCGGAAAGTAACCTGAAGCCAGTTAGGTGCGTTAACAAAATCTTCGTTCCATATATCCCTTCCGGCAATGGGAGTGCTTAGGCGGTTGTAAAGGCCTGCTATATATGTGCCGGGGTAATTTGATTTGCCTGCACTGCACTCTTCCATGGTGCCGCGGGTGCCGAAATATCCATTACCTACAGTAAGCAAGGCTTCACGTGTGCGCTCTTTAAGGGATTCGTAAGTGCGATAAGTAATATTCCAGCCGTCTTCCTCCATTCCCTTGGCAAACCAGTTGTTTATTTCTTCGAGCGATGTTTCGGCTATATCGTCTACAACAATGTCAGCACCGTTTATAAGCAATTCCTTTTTATTCTCCTCGCGTGCCAGGCCAAGTACCAGCCCGAAATTCCCTGCGCGGCCGGCCGCTACTCCCGAAGTTGCGTCTTCAACAACAATAGCATTATGCGGTTTTACCCCAAGGTTGGCTGCTGCAGTCGTAAAAATATCGGGTTCGGGTTTTCCTTTAAGACCCATTTCTGCCGACACTACACCGTCGACGCGTGTTTCGATAAGGGACATTAATCCTGCGGCTTCAAGTACTGCTTCGCAATTTTTACTCGAAGAAGCCAGACCAATTCTTATCCCGGCTTTCTTCAGTTCATGGATCATTTGAACCGTGGATTCGTAAACACTAACTCCATCGCGTTTCAGCACTTCGTTGAAAGTAATGTTTTTACGGTTTCCTAATCCGCAAACCGTTTCCATTTCGACGGAATCGGACGGATCTCCAAAAGGGATATTGATACCACGCGATTCAAGAAATGATTTTACTCCGTCGTACCGGGGTTTACCATCCACATAAGGAAGGTAGTCGTCCTTTTGGGTGAATTCCCTGAAGGCTTCACCATGTTCGGTTTCCCGCTGACGGAGATAATCGTCGAACATTTTTTTCCAGGCATGGCTGTGAACCAACGCTGTTCGTGTTATCACGCCATCGAGGTCGAATATTACGGCTTCGAAAAGGTATTTATTGTTCATTGAATGTCGTATTTATTTTTGAAGCTCAATGGAAAGGATTTCCAAGGTAGCCTGTTATTGAGCTTGTTCAAGATCCTACCACCAAGGAAGTAGTGTTTAAGCGTAGAGGGATTCTCACTCAATTAAGTTTAATCCACCTAAAACCATAGGGCTCAATGGTTCCATTCAGGGATTTCCCCAAAATTTCGGACCCGTTGAATTTATTACTAAGTTCACTTATTACACGTTCACGATCAGTCAAGTTATGAATGACAAGCCAGCCCTTTTGATTCCATTCACGTTTAAAAACGAGTAATTCGCCATTTGGAGCATCGGGAGTTTCAATAAATTCGAGTGATGCACGCCCGAAAGGCGTGGACTCATTTCTTACGCGGAGCATATGCCGGAGCGGGTAATAAACTTTGCTGGTAAAACTGTCTGTTCTGGATAAAGCGGTTTCGATTTCAATCCAGTCCATTTTACCACGGGCAAGGAAACGTGTATCATCTTTTCCTGTAAGGGCGATTGTTTCGTTATAGTATTGTTCGTCGTTGTATTTGCCGACTTCATCGCCATAATAAATAACAGGCGTGCCATGCAATGTTAGTATGATGGAGTAAGCAAGTAATATGCGGCGCTCGTCACGGTCCATGAGTTCCGATAAACGGGCCGAAATGCCCTCACCCAGGCGGAAGTCCCATTCGGGCTTGCGGCAGTATTGCTGGTGGATATATTTGCGTTCTTCCTCTGTAACATACACCAGTTCGAGGCTTAATTCGTCGTGGCAACGAAGGAATGTGAACCATTGCCCGCTTTCGGGAAGTTCGGGTGTAAATGCCTTTGAAAGTGTTTCTTCGATAGGCTTGCCGCTTTGCATGGCAATGGATTTGAAAATCCGTGGCATAAGAGGGAAGTGATAGGCCGCCTGGCATTCGTCGCCATCGCCCATGTATTCAACCACTTTGGCCGGCTGCTGGCAGGCTTCGGCCAACAGTAGGGAGCCGGGCTTTACATAATCGAGTATTGCCCTGAAAAATTTTACAACGGCATGAGTCTGTGGGAGGTTTTCACAATCGGTTCCTTCCAGTTTCCAGATATACGGTGTAGCATCGGCCCTGAAACCATCCACACCTGCATTTTGCCAGAAAAGCAGGATCCGGCACATCTCAAAAAGCACTTCCGGGTTTTTATAGTTTAAGTCGGGTTGAAAATTGAAGAAACGATGAAAGAAGTATGCGTCACCCTTTTTCTCCCAGTTTGATGTTTCTATTCCTTTAAATATAATTCGTGCTTCCCTGTATAACGTATCGGTTTCGGACCAGATAAAATAGTCCCGGAAAGGATTGTCTTTCGATTTTACTGCTTCGAGGAACCAGGGATGTTCGTCGGAGGTATGATTCATTGATACATCAAAAATAACTTTCAGGTTCCGGTTATGGGCTTCGGACAGAAATTTCCGGAAAACTTCCTGGTCGCACGATGAGCAGGATGCATCCAACAGTTCGGGTCTGATTGAATAATAATCCTTTATATCGAAACCGGCATCACGCATTGGCGAATCCAGTACCGGAAGAAGCCAGATGCAGCTTACACCCAGGTCTTTCAGGTAATCTAGCTTTGTAATAAGTCCTTGAAAGTCAGTGTTAAATAAATCGGCATACAACGAATACACTACGGCATCTTTGTACCAGTCTACAATACCTGTATCCGCTTTTTGGGCATTGCGGGTATCTTCAATAGTAAGGAGAAAATTCTCCAATAGCAGTGAAGTCACACCAGGATAGAGTGTACCCCAGATATCAAATAGCTGATTACGTTGTTGCATAACCGATAAATGCTACTAATTGTAACAGAAAATTATTAAAGAAAGCTATAGCCGCTATAGAAAGGAAACCAAATGATAAGCGACAGCACTAAAGAGATAAGGATCGTACGAATTGAAGAAGAATTAGCAACTTCAAAATCATTAACCAAGAGCCTGGGAGTAATACTAAATTTGTACCGCTTTCCTGCATTGGCAAGAAATGCTGTATTTACAATAACCGGTTAATTTTTAAAAGGGGCTGTCCCTGTTTAGGTTCAGCCCC
>CAISRK010000301.1 GCA_903887815.1 uncultured Bacteroidales bacterium
TCAAATTCTCAAATTCTCAAATTCTCACATCCGACATATCAAATCTCTATCTCATCGTCCCAGCGTTGTGAGCGATCAGCTTTTTTCCCTGCAACAGTCTTCTTATCCCCTATACGCCTTAGTTTTGATGCTTTGGTAGGTTTGGTGGCAATACGCTCTTCTTCGGTTGTAAACGCTTTTTTCACAAGGCTGATAAATTTCTCAGTCACCGTTTTACGGTTAGCCAGTTGTGTACGTTCGCGGCCGGAGCTTATCCTGAATATTCCGTCTTTCGAAATGCGCGTATGAAGTTCCGACATAAAAACGTCTTTCTGCTCCTGATCCATAACCTTCGACTCAAGCACTTCAAGCAACATAATCACCTTTGTCGAAACCTTATTTACGTTCTGGCCCCCTTTGCCCCTGCTACGGGTGGCCTCGTAGCGGCATTCGATGATGAGCAATTCAATGTCGGGTAGGTTTGCCATATCAATTTTAAAGGGTCCGAATTTTACCCTGATTCAGTAAGGTTAAAGTCCGATTTTCTTTGTGCATTTAGTGCCTCCTTTGTGTATTTTGTGTTATAATTGTTACACAAAGTTGCACAAAAAAAATCCACAGAAGCACAAAGAAATTAAAATCGGATTATTCCATTTATTCATTTATTCAGGAAACGCAAATGCACGTGGAATAATTCCGGTGGGTATTGAATCGATCGTTAAACCATTTGCAGCATTTATTCGCAATACCAGGCCATCATTTACATAATTTTTAGCATCGGCCGCATACAGATAACCCGTTTTATCTTCGTATCCCAGCGAATAAAAAGCCCTGGAAACGAGTTTTTCGGGAACGGAACCTGAGCCTGTAAGGTTGAAACGATATATTCCATAATTGTAAAGGAAATACACTTTGGTTTTAAGTTTGTCGATCACAAGTTTATCCGGATGAACATCATGTAAAGTAAAATTGTACGTAAAATCAACTAAAAGTGTGTTCGGATCAATCCGGAGAAGTTTCCCGGGTGTATCCCCTTGCTGTGGCCAGCCATCAAATCCTTTCCCTTTGCACAAAACCCAGATTTTCCCGTTGCCGTCGCTTACCAGCCCTGTAGGAGCCTGTCCGACAGGGATTGTCTTTACAATCTTATCCGTTAAGAAATCAATAACCGCTAATGTACTGTCGATCCCGAATCCACCGGTATTGGCAACAAAAACATAATTTCCTGACTTCAGCATGCCATCCGGGCCGGTACCTGCAGCAATATTTTTACTAACCGTGTTGGTAAGCAGGTCAATTACGGCAACAGTACCATCCCAGTTCGAAACATAAGCCTTGCTCCCACTAATACCTAAAAACTGTGAGGGATTCTTCAGAGCTGTTATTGTTCCGGTCGACTTAAATGATTTTGCATCAACTACTTCAACCTTATCCGCATTATTTATAACAATATAGGCATTGCCGTTCAAAATGGTCAAGCTCTGGGCGATATTTCCAAGAGGCCGGCCATTTACTGATTCGAAAATATCCTGGCGTATCAGGTTGCTGTCGGGTTTAAAAAATGTAATTGTACCTGTACCGGTCTGGAATGGTCCTTCGTTTACTATAAATACGCCATCGCTGAATGCTCCTTTTTCAGGTTCGTTTTCTACTTTGGTACATGAGGCCAAAAAAGCAAGGGAAATTAATGCAGGCAGTAGTAAAGTAAGCTTAAACATTCTCATCATGTATAGTATTTTAATGTATTGAAAATAAAAGATTTATGGCGTAAGTCCTTCCAGGCTCAGGATAATAAAGTACGGATTGATATTCGGTATTGAACAGGTTGTGCACTTCGAACTGGGTCCTGACATCAAATCGCTGCAGATCGAAGGTGTAACCTGTAAAGACATCCAGAATACTAAAAGAAGGTAAAGATCTGCTGTTATCGCTTTTCACATAACGCTTACCGGTATACGAGTATGTAAACAGGGCATAGTACTTCCCCCTGCTCATATCAAAAACTTCGGATACTTTATGCAAAGGTGTATATATCAGCTGTTTGTCGCCAGGTTCGTTTTCGCCTTTGTATGTGGAAGGCGTATAATTGTATCCGAATTTGAAATAACCTTTAAAACCGGCATAAGCAAAATCAGTCGAAGAGGCAATTTCAAGTCCCCTGCTCCAGACTTTACTTACATTCTGCGGCGACCATATGGAAGTAGTAACGGGTACCCATTGGATAAAGTCGACTATAAAAATGCTGTATAAATTAACAAGGAGTTTCGAGTGGTATAATTCGGTTTGTTTTAAGGTGTACGACATGCCCGTTTCGATATTCCAGTTGTTTTCGGGTTTCAGATCAGGGTTGCCTCCGGGTATCCAATACCTGTCGTTGAGGGTTGGTATCCTGAAATTCCGCGAACCGCTGAAACTTACCGTAATACGCCCCGAAACCGGAATTTCGGCACTAAGCGAGGGACAGAAAGGTATTTTATACCCTTTTGTAAAGTCCTGCCTAAGATTTATTGCAGCTTTTAAACCGGTCGGTTTATCCGTGTAGGCCAGGGCAATCCATGCCGACCCTTCCTGCTGTATGGTGATTTTCATGTAATAGGGCACATCAGCGCGGATGATGCGACCTGAAGCACCGCTTCCAAGTGTAAGCTGTTTCCCGAGGTACTGCTTATATTCCACTTCCGTTTGAAAGGTATTCAGGTGGTAGAATGCATCAATAGCCGCCGTTTGACTTTTATAGTGTTCTTTTTCATCAATAAATGCCGTTTTTACGCAAAGAGAATGAGTATTGCCGATATACGACCATTGCAGACTGCTTCGGATTGCCTGGTCCCACTGCTGCTGATCACTGGCTGTCATAGTCATGGTTGGAGGCACCTGCCGATCGGTCAACTGATACCAGAATCCAGCATCTATCCTTTGTTTCGGATTAATTAAATACTCTGCCTGGTGAACCGACGATACCGATTTAACAAGGGCATGGTTCATCCGCTCCCTATCACCCGTATAAGAGTTGTACCAGAAATTATTTTTGTTCCAGTCGCCGGATAACGAACCGGTATAGGCGAGCTTTCTTCCCCCTGCGCTGAGTTTAAAAGCTCCGCTGAGTTTACCTGCACTTGCACCCGACAGTAATACTGCAGATTTTACAGGTGAGGAAAACTGCATGGGATTGGATAAATGCAGGCTGCCGCCTATAATGCCTGACCCAAGCAGGGCGCTGGCGCTTCCCGACTGCAGAGAAATGTCACTAAAGTCGAAACTGGATATCCTCGAAAGGTCAGCCTGGCCCATATTGGGCTGATTCAGGTTGATTCCATTCCAGAAAATGCCTGACTGCGATGAATTTGTACCGCGCATCGAGAGGGTTGAGAGACCGCCCGGTCCGTGCGAACGCAGGTATACCGGCGATTGCTCGCTAAGCAGCACTGCAAGGTTAGCTCCCTGTAGGATCGAAAGCGTGGTACTGTCGAGTTTCCGGATTTTGAGTCCTGCGGCAAAAGCCGATATTTTATCGGCAGTAATCTCAACACCTTGTATCGACTGTATTGAATCCAAGCTCTGTGCATGTATACAGGGCATAAAAACCAGGCATATAAACAGAAGGATTACCCGTTGGATCATTTGTACAAAAATTAAACGGGTACGAAGGAGAACAAATCCCGCAATAGCGGAATACTGTCGCTGCTTTTGACCCGAAAGCATTGAACTTTAACACAAAGGCAGGTCTTCTGACTTACTCCCCCTTTCCGGCGCCTTCCCATGACGTATGAAGTCAAAGTGGCATAAGGATTGCCGGTGGGCAAAAATGAAGTTTACAGCAGCGGGACTGTCCGGGATTTACACCCGGTTCCCTTTTCAGGCATACCCATCGCAAATGGGATGCACACCGTTGATGCTGCAAAGGTAATTTAATAAACAAATATTTTGCAACAAAAGATTCTAACAGCAGGTGTTTATAAGTTTATTCCTGCTCCTTATCAGTCTGATTCACAGGGATAAAATATTCGATTCCCGGGTAATAAAGTTTTTCATGTGCTAGAGCGGGCGGAAATGTATAATAATGCATAAGCGATTCGGCACCGAGTATACCATCGTTCATAAACAACTCAACTTTGATAACGGCTATATTCCGCCTCATTTCGAGTAGTGTGGCGCGCAACCGGAACGGGGCCTTATCCATCTTTACCTGTTTGAGCAGTTTTACCTCCATTTTTGAAGTAACGCCTGCAGTCTTTAGTTTTACGAATACAAACCAGCTTGCAATTTCGTCCATCAGTGTAGCCTGAATCCCGCCATGAAGAACGCCTACCCAACCCTGGAGGTGGCCTTCAGGTTCCCAGTCGCACAGCACCTGGTCGCCTTCCATGCGGAAATGCATTCGCAAACCCAAATGGTTATCGGGTGAGCAACCAAAGCAATTGTATCCTTCGAGTTTATGAAACGGATTCTTAATCGGCACGGATTGTGACATGGGTCCGGATTTAAAAAATGCCTGGAATTCAGGCATTTATTTTATTGATAATTATTTATTTCACCTGGCCTTTGGTATAGACTGTCGATTTGGCGACTTTGCCGGCGGCATCAAATTCCTGCCATTTTCCTTCCTTGAGGCCATTCACATAATTACCCTGCGATTTCAGTACCCCGTTCTCGTCATACTCTTTCCAGGTGCCCGACATCAATCCTTTTGCATAGGAACCATCGGTTTTTAGTTTACCGTTCTCGTAGTATTCCTTAAAGATACCGTTTTCGAGATTATCCGTATAGGCCTGCTCACTCATAATTTTATGGTGGGGGAAATACGTCCGCTGAACTCCCTGGAGCATATTGCTGATGTAATTGTATTCCGCTATTGTGTCGCCCGAAATAGTAAAGAAATTAGAGGGTCCATTTTTCATATCATCCATATAAACAGACTCTTCCATAAGTTTACCTGCAGAATTTTCGTAATAGATTTTCTTCTTGCCATTCATCTTACCCTGTGAGTAGTCAATCAATGAGGCAGGATTTGTGCCATAGAAATATTTTTTAACTGTTCCCTCAAGAAGATTGTTAGTATAATACTTTTCGCTCACAAGGTACCCACGCTGATCGATTTCAACTTCAATTCCGTCGTGCTGCCCTTTTTTGAAATTCTCAACGCGAACCAGTTTTCCATCGGTGGAATAACTGCTCCAGCAACCATCTTTCTGATCA